>JADZDV010000495.1 GCA_020850915.1 Chloroflexota bacterium
GTTGGGAACGGGAGGCAGCCTTGGAAGTTCTCCAGTCGATGCGTACCCTGCGCGCGGTCCGGCGCTACCGTCCTGAGCCCGTCCAGGACGATGTGTTACGTGACATCCTCGAAGCGGCGCGCTGGTGCGGGAGCGGCAAGAACACCCAGCTCTGGCATTTCGTCGTCATCCGCGACCGAGCGACGCTGAGCGAGCTCGCCCAGTGCGGTGATTTCGCCGGCCACCTGTCCCGGGCGCCGCTCGCCATCGCCATCCTCACCACGAGCGGGCCCACCACCTTTCAGGAGTTCGACAGTGGGCGGGCGAGCCAGAACATGATGCTCGCGGCCCACGCACGGGGCGTCGGCGCCTGCATCGCCGCGATCTACGCCGAGCACGAGGCGAGAGCGAAACGGCTGCTGGACGCTCCTGAGAGGTACAGCCTGCGGGTCGTTCTCGGCCTTGGCGTGCCCGCGCCGCGCGAGGACGACCTCACCATCGGCGGTCGACCGCGCGAGCAGGTGCTGGCCATGGTCGGGCGCAAGCCGCTCGCGGCGCTCGTCTCCTACGAGCGCTTCGGCCAGCGCCCGGCCGAAGCCTGAGCCGTGACCGCGAGCGAAGGGACCCATGGGGCGCAGGGGGCGCAGGGGGCCGGTAGCGGCGCGCTGGCGCCGATAGAAGTGCGCGACGTCCGGGGACCCGCGGAGCTGCGCGCTTGCCAGGCGCTCCAGCGGGCAGCCTGGGGGATTGTCGAGGACGGCTACGTCGTGCCGGTCGCCACGATGGTGTCTGTGCAGAAGGTCGGCGGCCTGGTTCTGGGCGCATTCGAGAGCGAGCGTCTCGTGGGCTTCTCGTTCGCCTTTCTCGGGCGGTTCCGTGGCCAGCTCGTGCTCTACTCGCAGCTCACCGCTGTCCTGCCTGATCTCCAGGGGCGCGGGGTGGGGCGAGCGCTCAAGCTGGAGCAGCGCCGGCGAGCGGCTGGGATGGGGCTGGAGCGGACCGTCTGGGCGTTCGATCCGCTCCAGGCCTCGAATGCGTTCTTCAACCTGGCGGTACTTGGCGCCACGAGCCGCACGTACGAGGTTGACCTCTACGGCGCACGCACCGATCGTCTGAACGCCGGTCTGGCGACCGACCGCCTGCTGGTCGAATGGGCCACTACTGGCGATCGCGCGGGCCTGGACGACCGCTGGCCGGACGGCGTCGAACTGATCCAAACGGCGCTGATCGCAGACGGTCATCCGCGGCAGCCTACGCGAAACGCCCCAACGGGCGGCGCCTCGCACCTGCACGCCGAGATCCCTGCCGATCTGAGCGCGGTCAAGGCTGCCGACCAGGGACTGGCTCTCGCCTGGCAGGAGGCGGTTCGTGCCGCGCTCCAGTCGGCCTTCGCTGAGGGCTACGTCGCCGTCGGGTTCGCTCGCGGCGCGCAGCCCTGCTACCTTCTGGAGCGCCCAGCATGAGGAGCCACATCATCGAGCGGATCGAGCTCTACCTCGTCCGCCTGCCCCTGCTCCGCCCGTTCACCACCTCCAGCCACACGAAGTCCCATCTCGACCACATCCTGGTTCGAGCGTGCGACCAGGACGGCGCGGAAGGCTGGGGAGAGTGCGCCAGCCCGTCGGACCCATACTACTGCCCGGAGACGGTGGAGACCTGCTGGCACATCCTGTCAGATTTCCTGGTCCCCGCGGTGCTCGGGCAGCCGTGGGAGACGCCAGACGATGCATCGGCGCGCTGGCGGGCGGTGCGCGGCAATAACTTCGCCAAGGCGGGGCTGGAGATGGCCTGCTGGGATCTCGCGACTCGCGTCCGCGACGAGTCGCTCGCTCGCGCGCTCGGCGGGACGCAGCCAGAGATCAGCTCCGGCGTCAGCCTCGGCATCGAGCCGACGGTCGACGGCCTGCTAGAACAAGTCGACCGCTTCGTGGTCCAGGGCTACCGACGGATCAAGGTCAAGATCGGGCCTGGCCGGGACGTCACCTATCTCCGGGCGGTGCGCGACCGCTGGCCGGAGCTGCCGCTGATGGCAGACGCCAACTCCGCCTATCGCCTGGACAACCCCCAGCACATCGCAGCGCTGGAGGCGCTCGACGAGCTGCGCCTGATGATGATCGAGCAGCCGCTGGGCGACGACGACATCGTGGACCACGCCAAGCTCCAGCGGATGCTCGAGACGCCGATCTGCCTGGACGAGTGTATCCATTCTGTGGACGATGCCCGCAAGGCGTTGGAGCTCGAGAGCGGCCGGATCGTCAACATCAAGGTCAGCCGCCTCGGCGGCTTGAGTGAGTCGAAGCGCGTCCACGACCTGTGCCAGAGCCAGGGCGTTCCGGTCTGGTGCGGCGGGATGCACGAGTTCGGCGTTGGTCGGGCCGCGAACGTCGCGATCAACAGCCTGCCCGGCTTCACGCTGCCCGGCGATGTCTCCGGCTCGGACCGCGCCTACCGCGAGGACATCGTCGAGCCGGCGATCCGCGCCTGCAACGGCGGCATCGCCGTGCCCTACGACCGCCCAGGCCTCGGCTTTGACCCGGTCCTGGAGCGCGTTGTCGAGCGTACGATCAGGCGGGCGACGTTCGAGGCGGAGTGAGAGTACGCCGTGGCGGTCATCTCCCGAGACTAGTAGTCGATCCCCTTCCGGGCCTGGTGCCCCTCGTCGTACGGGTGCTTCAGCTTCACCATCTCTGTCGCCAGGTCGACGTGGGGCAGGAGCTTGTCCAGGAATGTCTTGTGCGCGTCGTGTCCGGTCAGGCAGAGATCCAGGGTGCGCGGCTTGCTGGCGATCAGCTCCTGGACCTGTTCCAGGTCGATCTGCCCCTGGCTCACCGCGCCCAGGATCTCATCCAGAATGATCAGGTCCCACACCCCGGACGCCATGGCGTCTTCCGCGAGCCGCAGGCCGTCCTGGGCCGCCTCCCGGTGCTCCTTGAAAGTGTACGGGTCGCCCAGGATGTTGACGAAGCCGATGCCAGTCGAGATGACCTTGAAGTCGGGCTCCAGCCGCCGGGCGCCGGCGATCTCGCCGATCGGCTCGCCGGGCGGCCACTCGCCCATCTTCGTGTACTGGATCATGAGCACCTTCCAGCCACGCCCGACCGCCCGTAGAGCGAGCCCGAAGGCCGCGGTCGTCTTTCCCTTGCCTTCACCGGTGTAGAGCAGGACGAGCCCCCGGCTGGCCCCCTTGCCCTTTGCTGGCTGCTTCGCTTCCGCCACGATACCGCTCCCGGAACAAGTGTGGCGGACGGGCGAGGGGGTTCTCAAGGCGTTCGATCCCCCGGACCGTGGTTCGCCGACGCTGAGAGGGTCGCCTGCCACAGCGTGGCCCCTGCTGATGTCGAGATGACAGGGACCCGGGAGGCCGGCTGGGGGGTGCCGGGTGAGGGTGACGGCGAGGGGTTGGCCCGGGACCGACCCCTCGCGTACGAAGGTCCTACCGCAATTCCGCCTGATCCAGGCTCACGCGCTTCAGGTAGCTCGGGCTTGGCTTGCCTTCGTCCAGCCACATCAGCCGTGCCGGGTTATCGGCGATCATCGTCTTGATCTCGGCGGGCTTGATGCCGAAACCCAGCAGAGCGCGGATGAAGATGCGCATGCCGTCGATGCTGTTGACATGGAGCACCTGGCCGAAGTCCGAGCCGATCACGCAGCGCTCAGCGCCAATCTCCCGGATGGTGCGAACCGTCTCGTACGGATCCTGGATCGGCTGGTAGAGGCTCGGGATCATCGGCTGGCAGTACGTCCCCACGTAGACGCCCAGATCGGCCAACTGCTTCATCTCGTCCAGCAGGAGCTTGTTCAGCTCCAGGAGCGGGTGGTCCAGCACACAGCGAGCACCGACCTCGCGAGCCATCCTGGCCAGTGGCACGAGCTCCAGGAAGTCCGTGTGGCCAAGGCCGATCCCAACCTGCTTCTCCGTGGCCAGCTCCATGATCTTCACAACGTCCGGCAGCACCTGGCCGTTCGTCTCGTCCACCAGGCGCACGCCACCATGCTCCGGCTGGCCGATCCCCCGCCAGAAACCGAGGCTGGTGAACGTGGGGAACCAGATCATCTTCATGTTCGGATACTGGAGGGCGATCCGGACGAACTCGGCGTTTGCCCCATGGCAGAGACCCACGCCGCCGTATACGTCGATGCCGTTGGCCAGCTCGCCGCGTGCCACCATCTCGTCGACGTGGCGCTGCACCACGTACGCCGCGTTGCCGGTCACGTTCCAGTGGTCCTTGAACGCCACCGCGCGCATGCCGGCCCGGGCCCCTTCGATGGCGATCTCCACCATGTCCTGGGCGCGGGGCACAAAGTCCGGGAAAGCGTGAATGTGGTTGTCGATGGCGCCCGCTAGCAGCTCGTCCTCGACACCCGGCTGGACTCTCACGATCTCCGGACTGTCCTTCAACATTTCGTAGAAGTAGGTCTTGGAGTTGAGCTGCCTGGCGCGCTCGAGCGTCAGGGTCCGGCCAAGCATCTGCCCGGTGTGCCCGGCTCCCGCGACGACGTCACACATAGTTGCGATCCTTCCTGGGCTGCTCTCGAATGGAGCGGAGTGTCGGCACCCCCGGAGTCCCGCGGCGCCAGCGCTAGCGATTATGGACCACAGACGGTCTCAGGAGTCACAGGACACGCTGCGCCCGAACAATGTTGCAGGCGTGGTCGACAGACCGTGCTGCACTATCTTTCGGGCGCACCCCGTTGCCCGCCTTCACGGTCGCGAACATGACGTCGGCGGGTCGACCACGCTGCAACATGTTTCGGGCGCACCCTCTGGCACGCCGCGCGCAGTTTCAGGCAGCATGATGAGGAAAGACTGCCGGATAATGGGTGCCCGGGTAGAGGCGCCAGTCTCTCCGATCGCGGAGGAGTACAAGCCCATGCGCTACCGACGACTGCATCACCGCTACTCGGTCTTCATGGCCGCTGGCGAGCCTCGCATGCTCAGCAGCGGGTGGCGGTTCGGGCCAGTCGAGTCTGTCATCGCGCAGACCCGCTGGCAGCCGCCCACCGACGTGTACGAGACAGCCGCTGCCCTCTACATCACGGTCGAGCTGGCAGGCGTGGAGCCGGACGACCTGGATGTGATGCTCTACGAGGACGCGCTAGCGATCGAAGGGCAGCGCCGGATCGCCTGCGAGGACCGCGGAGTGTACCACGCGGTCCAGATCAGGCAGGGCCAGTTCAGGGTTGAGGTGCCGCTGCCGCTGCCGCGGCCGGTCGAGCCGGAGCAGATTGAAGCCAGGTATGAGAACGGTCTTCTGCGGATCACCGTCTCCAAGCAGGCTGGGGAACCACGAGATGACGGTTGATCAACAGACGGCGCCTGGCGCTACGCCCCAGATTCCCGCTGAGCTGCCGGTCCTCCCGCTCCGTGGCGGGATGGTCGTGTTCCCGCTCGCCGTCGTGCCGCTCGCCATCGGTCAGGAGCGCTCGGTGCGCCTGGTGGACGACGTCATGCGCGATCGCCGCATGCTCCTTCTCGTCTCTCAGCGCGATCCAGAGCAGGAGCAACCCGGGCCAGACGACGTCAACCGCATCGGGACCGTCGGCGTCATCCACCAGCTCATGCGGGCGCCGGATGGCGTCCTGCGGCTCGTTGTCCAGGGCCTCGAGCGCGCGGGGATCGAGGAGTTCACGGCCACCGAGCCGTACCTGAAGGCGCGCGTCCAGGTCCAGCCGGACGTCGCGGCGGACGGCGTCGAGGCTCAGGCGTTGCGCCACGCCGTGATCGATCTCTTCCGCCGCGTCGTCGCGCTGATGGACGAGGTGCCGAACGAGCTGGTGGCCGTCGCCGAAGGGCTCTCCGACCCGCGCCAGGTCGCCTACCTCGCCGCGACCGCCGTGCCGTTCGAGCCTGCCGTGCGCCAGGAGCTGCTGGAGATAGATCCGGTCGACGCCAAGCTGCGCCGCCTGGTGGACCTTCTTCAGCACGAGCTGGCCGTGCGGGAGCTGGGACGGAAGATCACCAGCGACACCCAGGAACGCATGTCCAAGGCGCAGCGAGAGTACGTCCTACGCGAGCAGCTCCGGGCCATCCAGCGGGAGCTGGGCGAAGGCGAGGAGTCGAACGAGGCCCAGTCGCTGCGCGCAAAGATCGACGAGGCCAACCTGCCCGATGAAGCGCGGCGCGAGGCGGAGCGCGAGCTCTCTCGCCTGGCGAGCGTGCCGCCGGCCTCGCCAGAGTACGGCATCATCCGCACCTATTTGGACTGGCTCGCCACCCTGCCGTGGAGGAAGTACACCGGCGGCGTCATCGACGTGCCCCACGCGCGCCAGGTGCTTGATGAGGACCACTACGACCTCGACAAGATCAAAGAACGAATCCTCGAGTACCTCGCGGTCAAGAAGCTTCGTGAGGAGCGCCTGGAACGGGAACGCGCCGCGGTCGAGCAAGCGCAAGGGGAAGCGCCGGCCAGCAACCCGGTCGAGGCGGAGATCGCCTCGCGTGAGCCGATTCTCTGCTTCGTGGGGCCACCCGGCGTTGGCAAGACCAGCCTCGGCCTGTCCATCGCTCGCGCGCTGGGACGCAAGTTCGTCCGGATCTCCCTCGGCGGCGTCCACGACGAGGCCGAGATTCGCGGCCATCGCCGCACGTACATCGGCGCGCTGCCCGGCCGCATCATCCAGGGGATCAAACGCGTCGAGACGGCGGACCCGGTCTTCATCCTGGATGAGATCGACAAGGTCGGGGCCGATTGGCGCGGAGATCCCTCCTCTGCCTTGCTCGAAGTGCTGGACCCAGCCCAGAACAGCACCTTCGTGGACAACTACCTCGGGGTGCCGTTCGACCTCTCGAAGGTGCTGTTCATCACCACCGCCAACAACCTGGACACGATCCCGCCGCCATTACGCGATCGCATGGAGATCCTGATGCTCGCCGGCTATACCGACCAGGAGAAGGTTCGGATCGCCGCGACGCACCTCGTACCGAAGCAGCTCAGAGCGAACGGCCTCGTCCCGGAGGAGCTGTCGTTCGAGGATGAGGCGCTGCTGAGCATCGTGCGGGGCTACACGCGAGAGGCGGGCGTGCGGAGCCTGGACCGCGAGATCGGCTCGATCTGCCGCAAGGCCGCTCGCCGCGTTGCCGAGGGGCACACCGAGCCGCGGCACGTCACACCGGCGCTGGTCGAGACGTTCCTCGGCCGGCCTCGCTTCTTCGACGAGGCGGCGGAGCGCACCAGCCGTCCCGGCGTGGCGACCGGGCTCGCCTGGACGCCCGTTGGCGGCGACGTCCTGTTCGTCGAGGCGGCCGCCATGCCGTCACAGGAAGAACACCTGTTGCTGACCGGTATGCTGGGTGACGTCATGCGAGAGAGCGCTCAGACCGCCCTGTCCTTCGTGCGCTCCGATGCCGCGCGGCTGGGCGTTGATCCCAGGTTCTTCGAAGCCAGGACGATCCACGTCCACGTTCCTGCCGGCGCTGTTCCCAAAGACGGCCCGTCTGCCGGGGTCACGATAGTCACCGCGATCGCGTCTCTGGCGACCAGCCGTCCGGTTCGTAGCGACGTCGCCATGACTGGCGAGATTACCCTGCGTGGCAAGGTCCTGCCAGTTGGTGGGATCAAGGAGAAGGTGCTCGCGGCCCACCGCTCGGGCCTGCGAACGATCATCCTCCCCCGCCGCAACGAGCGCGATTTGGAAGACATCCCGCCCGACGTCCGGAGCGAGCTGACGTTCGTCCTCGCGGACGCCGCGGACCAGGTTGTGGACCGAGCGCTAGAGCCCCAGCCAGTCACGGGCTCCCCCGCGACGCCCGGGGATGTCGATCACACCAGCCTGGCGGCCCGGTCTACCTCTGGCTAGGGGGCCGTCTGTTAGACTGTTGCTATCCGAAGGGGAGTATCTCCCCACGGGCGGCATCGTCAACACGGCCTCGTGCCCGGTGTCGCCTGGCCCTCCAGGCTGAGAGAGACCTTCGGCCATCTGTCCGGGCGGCATGACGTCCGCGCGGCATGAGCCGGAGGTCTGTTCGTGTCCATCGACTGGACGGTCTGGGTTGGGTTTGTCGCCCTGATCGTCGTTCTGCTCGCAATCGACCTGTTCGTCTTCCACCGGAGCGCTCACGAGGTCTCGGTCCGCGAGGCCGCCCTCTGGAGCGCCGTCTGGGTTGGGCTAGGCCTCGGATTCGGCGCGTTCGTCTGGGCCTGGCTGGGCGGCACGGCTGCCGCGGAGTACCTGGCCGGCTACCTGATCGAGAAGAGCCTCTCCGTCGACAACATCTTCGTCTTCGCGATGATCTTCTCCGCCTTCGCTGTGCCAGCGGCGTACCAGCACCGGGTGCTCTTCTGGGGCATCTTCGGCGCGCTTGTGCTCCGAGCCGCCTTCATCGGGGCCGGCGCGGCGCTGCTCCACTCGTTCCACTGGACGATCTACCTGTTTGGAGGCCTGCTCGTCGCGACGGGGATTCGTATGGTCCTGGCAAACGAGCATGAGATCCACCCGGAGCGGAACCCACTGCTGCGGACCCTGCGGCGCGCCGTTCCGATGACTCCCGACTACCACGGCCAGGCCCTGTTTGTCCGGCAGGCTGGCCGCTGGATGGCCACGCCGCTCCTGGCAGTGCTGCTGGTTGTGGAGACCAGCGATGTCATCTTCGCGGTGGACTCCATCCCGGCCATTCTGGCCATCACTGACGAGGCGTTCCTCGTCTTCTCCTCCAACGCCTTCGCGCTGCTCGGACTGCGGGCACTCTACTTCGTCCTCGCCGGGTCGATGGACAAGTTCCCGTATCTCAAGTTCGGCCTGGCGGCAATCCTGGTCCTTGTCGGCGCAAAGATGCTCGCCTCGGACTTCTATCACGTCCCGATCTGGCTGTCTCTGACGGTGATCGGGGTAATTCTTCTGGTCGCCATGCTGGCGCCCCTGCTCTTCCAGGCGTGTCAGAAGACCGAAGCCAACCAGCAGACTGGAGCGGCGAGCTGAGGGGACGGTCGTTCGCTCGGGTTGGCTCTCACGATTCCCGCTGGCACACCGCTTGCACGGTCCTCAGCGCTCACTGAGTTAGACCAGCCGGCGGCGATGGTGGCTGCGAGCCTCGTGTTCCCACTGAGTTGCGGGGAGACGCGGGTCTTGGTAGGTCTGTCGCCGGCTGACGTTCGACGTGCTGGAAGGAAACCGGCCCGGAGTCTGCCCGCATAGCGGGTTCAGCCCGGGCGTTCACGCGGCAAGTGGACGGGATGCCGCCGAGGGGATGGGGGGCGGGAGACACGGTACCTGGCTGGCGGGCGATCTGTCCGGACCGGCCGGTTCCGTGATCGTGCCTTCGGCTCCTGACCGACCAGCCAGCCAGAAGGAGGAGCCATGCGCATCGCGCAGGTCGCGCCACCGTTCCAATCTATCCCACCTCATCGCTACGGAGGCACTGAGCGCGTCATCTCGCTGCTCACGGAAGAGCTGGTGCGGCGCGGCCACGACGTGACCCTCTTTGCAAGCGGCGACTCCAGCACCTCCGCCCGCCTGGTCCCGACCGTTGACACGGCCCTGTGGCGGGAGGCGGACACTCGGAATCCGCAGGTCTACTGGTCCATCACGATTGGCGAAGTCTACCGCTGCGCTGCCCACGGCGAATTCGACCTCGTCCACTCTCACCTGGACTTCCTGACCTTTCCCGCTGCCCAGCTGGTCCACACTCCCACGGTGACAACTCTGCACGGTCGGCTAGACCTGCCAGACCTGCGCCGGATCTATGCGCGGTTCTCGGATCAACCGGTGGTCTCCATCTCGAACGACCAGCGTCGCCCACTGCCGGGTGCGCACTGGGTTGCCACGGTCTACAACGGCGTCGATACGAGCGCGCTCAAGCTTCACCCGGAGGGCGGTCACTACCTCGCCTGGCTCGGGCGCATCTCGCCCGAGAAGAGCCTCGACAGCGCCATTCGAATCGCGCGTCGAGTCGGCCTCCCGCTGAAGATCGCTGCTCGCATGCCGCTCGGGGATCGGACGAACCCGGCCGTGCGTGATGATTGGGAGTACTACGAGCAGGTCATCAGGCCGTTGCTGCGGGAGCCAGACGTCGAGTTAGTCGGCGAGATCACGGATGCCGAGAAGGACGAGTTCCTCGGCAACGCCCGGGCGCTCCTGTTCTCGATCGACTGGCCAGAGCCGTTCGGGCTCGTCATGGCCGAAGCGCTGGCCTGCGGCACGCCGGTGGTTGCGCGCCGGCGCGGCTCCGTGCCGGAGGTGATCAGCCATGGCGAAACGGGTCTTATCGGCGAGACGGACGACGAGCTGGCGCGCCTCTGCAAGGAGGTGGATGCTATCGATCGACGCCTCTGTCGTCAGGTGGCCGAACGGCGCTTCTCGCCCGCCGCGATGGCCAGCGGTTACGAGGCGGTCTACCGGACGCTCCTGCCAGCAGAGGCCGGCCTCGAGCTGGCGCTCGACGACGCGCTGGCTAGCGACGAGCCGCTCAGCTTTCTGCCGGAGGCTGAAACCGCTCTGCGAGCGCGATGACCTGTCGCGCCATGGCCGCCATGGCGTAGTCCACCATCAGCCCATCCGCGCGGCTGGTTCCCCGCCCGGCGGCCTGCGCTGCCTCGAAGGCTTCCAGGACCAGCCTCGCTCGTCTCACCTCTGCCTCCGCCGGGCTGAAGGCAGCGTTGATCACCGGCACCTGCGCGGGGTGAATGGCGAACTTCCCGCTGAACCCCATCGACTTGGAGCGCGGTGCCGAGCGTCGGAGCCCATCCAGGTCATCCACGTTCGTCCAGACTCCGTCGATGACAATGCCAAGGCCGGCAGCACGGGCCGCGTTGATCGTCCGCGAGCGGGCATAAACGTACTCCACCTCGCTCTCCGACCAGCCGGCTCCCAGCGAGACCGCCAGATCGCCGTACTCGCCAGCTCCTACCGCCAGGCCCGTGACTCTCCGGCTCGCCGTGGCAACCTGGTGGGCGAGCTCGATCCCACGCGCGCCCTCGAGCAGCGGGATGATCTCCATGCGACCCCCGTCCAGGCCCACGGCCTGCTCCACACCGGTCAGCCACTGGTCGAGCTGCGCGACATAGTCCGGCTCCGCCTTTGGGATGATCACCCCGCGAATGTCGGAGCCCACGACCGCTTCGAGATCGCGGAGGGTCTCGCCGGTCGTCGGGTGGTTGACTCGCACGTAAACGGGCATCCCGCTCGCCGCGAGCTGTGGAATGGACTGCTGGAGCAGCCGCCGCGCCGCTGCCTTTTCCGGCAACGGTACGGCGTCCTCGAGGTCGAGCAGGAGGGCGTCTGCCCCACGCGTCGGCGCCTTCTCCAGCATCGCCGGGCGATTGGCCGGAACGAAGAGCATCGTTCGATAGATCTGGCTCATGACGCACTCCTGCATGTGTCGCCGCTCGTACGAGCAGCGGGTTCGATCTCACGCTGAACGCTCCGCGCGGGCAGTCTCCTGCCCGGAACGCCTCAGCCCAGACCGGCGGCCGCGGCTACATGGTCCGAATCGCTCCGGCAATGTTCAGCGGCAGGAACGAATCGAAATTGCCCCAGGTCCCGTACTTCGGCGCGAGTTCCGCCTTTACGGCAGCAATCATGCCGTCCGAGTTGTCCGCCTGGCCAGCGGCGCGCGCGCTTTGGATGGCCGCCACCAGATCCTGAAGGTACTGGCGCGTGCCGCTGACGGCCTCACGGTTCGACACGGCTGGGGTGTGACCGAGGATGACCGTGTCGTACTGCAGGTCCTCGTCAATCCAGTTCAGCGCCTTGATCCACTCCATGATATTGCCGTTCGGGAAGTCGCGGAAGGCCACCGCCTTCTCCCGGACGAAGTCCACCGTGAAGATGACATTGCGGGCCGGGTAGTGCACCAGCAGGTAGTCGTCGGCCTGGCTCACGCCGGCGTAGTAGATGTCGATCTGCTTGCCGCCAAGCGTCAACGTCAAGCGGTCGGCGACCAGCACGTCCGGCACCGGCGTCGTGGGATCGTTGGCCGCGGCGATCCGCTGGGCAGCGATGGGGTGGCTGATGAAGCGCGCCGTGTCGGCGAAGATTGCCCCACCCATCGCGTGATCGTTGCCCCAGTGGGTGTTGATCACGTAGCGGACGGGCTGATTCGTCACCGAGCGGATGAACGCCTTAAGGACGGCCGGTGCTTCCGGGTTCTGCATGCCGAGCGGGTCCGCGGTGATGACGCCCTCATCCGTCACGATGAACATCGTGATGTACCCGCCGTAGCGGAACGCGTAGACGTCGTCGGCGACACGGATGAGCTCCGCCACGGAACGGGGTCCGGTCGGCGGTTGCTGGGCAGTGACCGGCATCGTTCCCGAAGCGATCAGCAGCACGAGGCTCGCTAGAGCGACCCACCAGAACCGTCGGTTGCCGAAACGCATGATCTTCCCCTTCGGCCAGAATACGCTATTCTGCGCGATGGTCTGGAACAACGCAAGGATTCCGGGTGCTGGCAGGCGCGTCCGACCGCGACCGCGGTGAAGCTCCGAGGCGGTCGGTGGTTCACACTGGCTGGTCCTGCCCGTGCAGCTCCGCCCGCTCGGCCAGTCGCTGCTGGACGGCTCGCGCGAGTCGGACATGGGCGGGCGCCTCCTGTCCCGCGAGCAGCGTGAGGAACTCGGGGCGGAACGGCCGCTCTTTCCAGACAAAGTAGTCGGCGTAGGCAGCTTCGTCGCGCCGCAGATGCAGCAGGTACTCGGCCAGCTCTTTCGGCCCGGCGAAGTCCGCCACGTTGACGAAGCAGCGGTCGCCCGGGGCGAATGCCGCGATGTTCGGCGCGCCAAGATACACCGGCACGGAGCCAACCACCAGTGGATCGAAGAACTTCTCGGTGACGTAGTCCTCGGCGACGGCGTTCTCGAACGCAAGAGTGAATCGGTAGCTGGCGATCAGCTCGAGCTTCGTGGGGCGACCGCGGTCCTGGATCAGAGCATGGGTGTGGAGCATTCGACCGTAGGAGTGGACGTCCAAATAGCTCATCAGCTCAGCAGCGTACCCGAGCCGGCCGCTCTGATCGATGGTGCTGGAGATGAAGAGCGCGGCGAGGTTCTCCGACGGTCTTGGGCGTGGCGGTGTTCGAAGCGCCCGCGCGAGGTTCGACGCGTCGCTGTAGTAAGAGACGTACGTCGTTGTCACATCGGCATTCAGGCGGTAGGTCATCGTCAAATCGAAATGGCGCATGAAGTCCGGATCGCGCAGTCGCGGATAGTTGACTTCGCACTCCATCGATGAAGCCACCCAGAGCTGGCCGGGAGGACGGAGAGCGGGCAGAGCGTTGAGGGTCGGGATGTGGAACACCACGGCGTCCGCGTCCGCCAGCCGGGCTGGGTTGTTGGTGAGCTGAAACCCACCGGGGAGCAGATTCGTCGTGGTCTGCACGGTCTCGCCCCACAGAGGGTTGAAGAAGAGGATCAGTCGCTCCCGGGCGAGCCGGGGCGCCCGAGCCGGAGCAGGAGCGGGAGCGGGAGCAGGTATGCCCAACCGACGGCGAACGGCGTGCCAGAGCTGCCGCATCGATTCGCGCCCTTCGCTCACCAGGCGGTGCGCTTGCCGGCGACGCCGGTCGGCGCGGTCCTGGTCCAGAAATAGCCGACGAGGAGTCCCGCCGCGACCAGTATCGCGCCGGTGCCGAAGCCAGCCCAGATCTCCCCGATGCGATCCACGGCGAGCCCGCTCACGATCGGACCGGCGGCTGAGCCGGCAAAGCGGCTGGCTGAGACCAGGCCGACCACAGTCCCGCGAATGCCCGGGAACCATTCGATGCAGAGCGCCAGTTGGGCGGGCATCGCAAATCCCAGCGAGAAGGAGAAGGTCATCTGAAGGGCGACGAGCAGTGGCACTTCCCATGCCGCCAGCGGCTGGGTCATCAGCGCCGTGTAGCACCCGATAGCGATCGCTCCCTGCGCCATGCCGAGCAGGCTGACGGCGCGGTAGTCAAGGCGATTGGACAAGCGGCTGCCAAGCGTTGCGCCCAGGGAGATGGCGACTGAAAACAGGACGAAGATCAACCCGACCACCAGTTCGGGCAGGGGGATCTTCTCGCGGTACACCGTCGGCAGCATGGCGTGGAAGACGAACGTACCGGCCATGTGCGCGAAAGCGCCGGCGATGGTGGCTATCACGGAAGGCTGGCGGCAGAGCGCGCCGGCCTCATGCCAGGAGAAGTGGGGCGTACGCAAGCCGCTTGGCGGCACGAAACGCAGCACACCCGCCAGGACGGCGGCACCCAGGACGGCCAGGACCAGGAACGTCGCGCGCCAGGTGGCGAAGGTCAGGATCAGCGCACCGAAGGCGAAGCCGGTGCCCCCGCCAACCGCGGTGAACACCTGGAGCGTGCCGAGCGCCCGGCCGCGCTCGCGCGGCGGGAACAGGTCCACGACGAGCGCCGCTCCAATGACCGATGAGCCGGCCACGCCGATCGCCTGGATCACGCGCGCGCCGATGAACAGCCAGATCGACGGCGCGTAGTACGCCGCGACGCACGCCGCGACGTAGAGGAACAGGCCTGAGGCCAGCAGCTTGCGCGCGGAGAACAGGTCTGCCAGCGGCCCATAGCCAAGTTGCGACAGCGCCAGCGCAAACCCGAAGGCGCCGATAGTGGCGCCCACGATCAGAAAGCTCGTGTTGAACTCGTCCCGGACCGCCACCAGGCTGGGCGTGTAGCTCGTCTGGGTGCCGCCACTCAGCGCGGTCGCCGCGATGACCAGGATGTAGAGCGCCCGCCGGTGCGCCTCGGATAACGGGCGCGGCGCGTCAGCCATCGAGACGGCAGGCATGAGACAGATCGGCGGCGGCAAGCATAGCCCCTATTGTGGTGGAAACAGGACACCAGGTGCGCGACAGCGCGTGGATCACCGTGGTGGTGGCCCCGAGTGGCCAGCGGCCCCAGCGGTGGCGATAGAGATGGTGGAGTGCGCCCGACTCCTGTGGAATCCCGCGGCGAGTCTCACGAACGGCGGGGCGCCCGGTCCATCAGCGACCCTGCGACAGGTCTCGGGCGTATCGGGTGCCCGTCAGAGTGTTGCGCCGTGGTATCAGCCGGTCCAATCGACACCTGTCATCCCGAGCCTGCGAGGGATCTCGCCGTTGGAGACCGGCGAACGGAGCCGGACCAGCCACGCCGGCGCGCAAGGGCGAGGCGCGGGTGGCTCCGGGACAGCCGTGTGCCACCGGGTGGTCCCTCGCACGCTCGGGATGGCAGGTATCTCCTTCGGTATCTGAGGGCTCCGAGGCTGGCTGGAGCAGACCCAGGTCAGGGGATCGCGGTGGCACAGGTCCTTTGGGGTGCGGCAGTGCGATCGCAACACATTGACGGGCACCCGGCGTAGCCCAGCGGTAGAGTTATTTGACGGCGTTGAGGTATAGTGGGCATGGTGGTCTGTTTCGCTCACCGGCAAACGTTGATTCGCGCTGACGGAATCACCAAGCTACTTGAAGGAGTCAGCGTGAATTACGCCGACAAACAGCTCACCTGCCGCGATTGCGGCCAGGCCTTTACGTTCACCGTTGGGGAGCAAGAGTTCCACGCCTCCAAGGGGTTCAATAACGAGCCCTCTCGCTGCCCCGAGTGCCGGGCGGCCCGCAAGGCCGAGCGCGGCGGTGGGTACAGCTCGGGCGGCTACGGGTCCGGCGGATATAGCTCCGGCGGCGGGTACGGTTCCGGCGGCTACGGCGGTCGTGGGGAGCGCGAGATGTTCTCCGCGACCTGTTCGAGTTGTGGCAATGAGGCGCGCGTGCCGTTCCAGCCGCGCGGCGACAAGCCGGTCTACTGCTCGGACTGCTACTCCCGTCAGGGCGGTAGGTCCAGCCGCTCGTACCGCTAGTCCCCCGCGACAATCGAGTCGCTTGTCCAGAGTTCGGCACGGAGCACCCCGTGCCGAACTCTTTGTTGTCTGGCGTCACCTGCGAGGGGAAACCGGCGTGGCGACGCGACAAGCCAGATGAGCGCGACCACTCTGGGATTGCCAAAACGCTAGCGTCCGCGTATCGTGAATGCTGTGGGGAATGTGCACCGGAGGATCTCGGAGGGAACCGTGGTATCGCGAGTCGCATCCCCGCGGCGATGTACCCGTCGGCAGCTACTGTCACGCCTGACGATCGGCATCGTCATTCCGCCCGCGCTCAGCGTGCTGGCCGCCTGCAGCAGCGTAGCCCCAGCCGTGAGCCCAACCTCGAGCAAGCCTGCCGCCGCGGCAGCGCCGGCCTCGCCAGCGCCGGCCGCCTCGGCAGCCGCGGCGCCAGCGCCATCTGCCGCGGCATCCCCCGCCACTGCTTCACCAGTCGCGCGGGTCGCGCCTGGTTCGAGCCAGCCGTTGGACACCCTCGTCTTCGCCACGACCACCAACGTCCAGACCATCATGCTCCCGGTTGGCATTGAGAAGGGCATCTTTCTCAAGCAGAACATCGACCTGAAGCTCAAGCCCTTGAACTCCGGCACGGAGGGGATCAAGGCCGTCCAGGCGGGAGAAGCTAACTTCGCCTCGCTCGCCTTTGCGA
>JADZDV010000496.1 GCA_020850915.1 Chloroflexota bacterium
ATGCTGCCGGGCGGCGCGATCACTCGCACGGGGCGGAAGGCTCCCTCGTTGTGGGGCACTTCGGGTGAGATGGCGGCCTTGACTGCAAAGCTGGTGTAGGCGTGGGTGTAGTTCAGGACCACGTTGATGCCGTAGCGGCTCTGGGGCGAGCTGCCCGCGTGGTCCACGGTGAGTGTGTCGCCGTCAACGATCACCTTTGCCTTGATCAGGACGGGCTCTTCGAAGCCATCGCTCCACAGCTCATTGTCGTACTCGCCATCGGGCAGCTCGGCGATCTTCCGCCGCATCGCCGCCTCGGAGCGCTCGATGATCGCCTCCCCGAGGGGATCGATGCTGTCCAGCCCAAACTCGTCCATGAACTCGATCAGCCTGGCGCCGCCGACGTCATTGCAGGCGGTCATGGCGTAAAGGTCGCCTTCAACTTCGTTGGGCGCCCTGACGTTGCCACGAACGATCTTGAACAGCTCTTCGTTGCGCACGCCGCCGCTGAACAGCCTGGTGATCGGGATGTACAGGCCCTCCTCGTAGACCTCTCGCGCCTCGGCCGACAGAATTCGTCCGCCGATGTCCGCCATGTGACAGGTGTTGGCGAAGTAGGCGACGACTCGATCAGCCTTGAAGATTGGCGTCACGATGGTCACGTCGTTGATCTGGCCCGCCGTCATCCAGGGGTCGTTTGTGATGAGCACGTCTCCGGGCTGAAGGGTGTCCGGCGGATACGCCTGCATGAAATGGTGCATCGAGGTGGCCATCGCGTTGATGTGGCCCGGCGTTCCCGTCTCAGACTGCGCAATCATGTTCCCGCGCGTGTCGAACACGCCGCAGGCCAGGTCTTTGGACTCACGAACGATCGTGCTAAACGCTGTGCGCATGAGGGCCGCCTGCTGCTCATTGGTGACCGAGAGCAGGCGATTCCAGAGCACCTCGAGCACGATCGGGTCGAGAAGAGGGCGATCCACTATGGACATGAAACGCTCCTGGCAGGGGGCCGGACGCGGCGCCCGGCTTCAGCTCAAGTTGACGCGCAGGTTCCGGAACTCGTCGATTGTCGCCCGGCCGCCCGGGCCGATGACGACGGTCGACTCACGCTCTTCGACGATGGCAGGCCCGTCAAACGTCGCCCCGGCGCCCAGACGGTAGCGGTCGTAGACCGGCACCGACCGAAAGTCGCGGTGTTCGCGAACGTAGACGTCTCGGTGGCCTTTGAGCGCCCCAGTGGCGTTCGCGCTCAGCGAGCTATCGGCCTCGCGCAGCTTCACCTCCGGCCGCGGTCCCGAGACGACCAGTCGCCAGTTCACCACCTCCGCGCCGACCGCCGGCCCGACGCGCTGGTAGAGCCGGCGATAGACGGTCTCAAAGCTCTCTCGGAGCAACGGCTCGGTTGCATTCGTCAGCGGGCCTATTGGGACCGGCACCCGCACCTCGTACCCCTGGCCGACGTAGCGCATGTCGGCCGAGCGGATGAGCGTCGTCTCGGACGCTGGGACGCCGGACGCCGCCAGCACCTCGAGGCCTTCCCGCTCCATCTCGTCGTACAGCTCGGCGACTTCCGACCAGCGCAGCGCGCCCAGGCGGCCGTAGAACGAGCGGACGAAATCGAACGCGAGCGGGGCAACCAGAAAACCCACGGTGGCCGTCACGCCCGCGCCGAAGGGCGCGATCATAGCCGGAGCGTGCAGGATCTCGGCGACACGGAAGCCGTGAACCGGCCCCGCGCCGCCGAAGCAGAAGAGCGGAAAGCCACGCGGATCCTTGCCGCGCTCGATGGCGTGGACTCGCGCCGCGTTGGCCATGCTCTCGTTGACGATCTGGTGGACGCCCCAGGCAGCTTCGACGACGTCTATGCCGAGCGGCTGTGCGATCTGCTCTTCGATCGCTCGTCGCGCCGCCGTGACCTCCAGCGCCATTCTGCCCCCCAGGAAGAAGCCCGGGTCGAGATAGCCAAGCACCAGGTCGGCGTCGGTAACGGTTGGCCTGCTGCCGCCGCGGCCATAGCAGACCGGGCCAGGGTCAGCGCCGGCGCTCTCCGGGCCGACCTTCAGCAGTCCGAGGCTGTCCAGGTGGGCGATGCTGCCGCCGCCTGCCCCGATCTCGATCATCTCGATGACCGGTACTTTCACTGGCAGGCCGGAACCCCGCTTGAAACGGTAGACCCGATCGACCTCGAACTGACTCGCGGTGAGCGGTTGGCCGCCCTCGACCACGCACAGCTTGGCGGTTGTGCCGCCCATGTCGAAGGAGAGGAGACTCGGGTAGCCGGCGACCGCGCCGTAGTGCGCGGTCGCAAGCGCCCCGGCGGCCGGTCCGGATTCGAGCAGCCGGATGGGGTGGCGGACCGCGGTCTCGACGGTTGCGATGCCGCCGCTCGAGAGCATCACGAACAGGGCTCCCCTGAACCCGAGGCCGTCCAGGCGACGCTCAAGCTCTCGGAGATAGCGATCCACCAGCTCCTGGACGTAGACGTTCGCCAGGGTCGTGCTGGTGCGCTCGTACTCCCGGATCTCAGGGACGACATCCGAGGAGATGGAGACCCGCAGGCCGGGAGCAACTCGCTCGATCGCCGCGCGCGCCCGCCGCTCGTGCTCCGGATTGGCGTAGCTGTGGAGGAAGCAGACGCCGACGGCCTGGACGCCCTTCAACTGGAGCTCCCGTGCCAGCGCCTCCACTTCGGCGTCGTCGAGCGGCCTGCCGATGCTCCCGTCCGCGAACGTCCGCTCGTCGACGTCGAGGCGGAGGTAGCGCGGAACGAGTGGTCTCGGCATGTCGATGAAGATGTCATACAGCTCGTAGCGGGACTCGGTTGCGATCTCGATCGCGTCGCGGAAGCCCCTGGTGGTTAGCAGCGCCGTCCGGGCGCCTTTTCGTTCGATGATGGTGTTCGTGACGAGGGTCGTTCCGTGGACGACGGTGCGGAGCCGCGCAGGCGTAACGGCCGCGCTGCCGAGCGTCTCAGCAAGCACCTGCTCGACGGCGAGGGAGGGATCCCGTGGCGTGGTGAGCGTCTTGCCAACGACGAGCTGTCCCGTCGCGTCATCTACCAGGATCAAGTCGGTGAAGGTGCCGCCGATGTCAACCCCGGCACGATGGGTCGGCTGCACGCTGGCGTCTGCTGCGTCAGTCACGCGACGGCTCACCTCTCGTCTCCGGCGCGTCAAGCGGGGCGCTTTCCAGGCGAGCTTCGAGCCGCGCCAGCTTCGATTCAAGGCGATCCTGGCGGAGCGCAAACGTCAGGTCGCCGCGGGTCCGCTCGAGGATGGCACGTGTCGCGTCGGTCGTGCGCCGGAGGCCGCTGGTCAGCGCATCGGGAAAATCCAGCATGACGAGGACGTTGTAGATA
>JADZDV010000497.1 GCA_020850915.1 Chloroflexota bacterium
CGAGGACGTCCTGGCCGAGGCGAACCGGTTCGACAAGGAGGCGATCATGAAGTTGGCCCGCGAGTACAAGGAGTAGCCGGTCGCTCCGGAATGCGGACCGTCGCAGGTTCCGCTGGCTAATCGAGCGCGGCCCATCGACTGGCCCGGCTAGTCTTCGCCGGGCCAGTCGTTTGACACTCTCAGCGTGGAGCGCGATGAGCATCGACACGGCTCTCATCGATATACGAGGTCTCAACAAGGTCTATGAGACGCAGGGGCAACCAGTTGTCGCGCTGAACGACGTTGATCTCCAGATCAGACATGGGGAGTTCGCCTCCTTCGTCGGGCCCTCGGGCTGCGGCAAGAGCACTCTGCTGAACATCATCGGCGGCCTGCTGGACCGCACGGACGGGAAGGTGCAGTTCCGAGGCGAGGACCAGTCGTCCCCGCGCCGCGAGATCGGGATGATGTTCCAAACTCCCGTGCTGTTCGCCTGGCGAACCGTGTTGGAGAACATCCTGCTGCCGATCGAAGTGTTCGGATTCCGCAAGAACGACTATCGCGACCGGGCCCTCGAGCTGGTGGACCTGGTCGGCCTGAAAGGCTTCGAGCGCGCCTACCCGCGTCAGCTCTCCGGCGGGATGCAGCAGCGAGTTTCGCTGAGCCGCGTGCTGGTGTACGATCCGGAGGTGCTGCTGCTTGACGAGCCGTTCGGAGCGCTCGACGAATTCACGCGCGAGGCCATGAACCTGGAGCTGCTGCGGATCTGGGGCGGCAGCGGCAAGACGGTGCTGTTCGTGACGCACAACATCAACGAGGCGGTGTTCCTGTCCGACCGAGTTGTCGTCATGACGCCGCGCCCCGGTCGGGTCGCGCGCGTCATCGAGATCAATCTCCCGAGACCGCGATCTCGAGAGCACATGCGCCTGCCAGAGTTCGCGGACCACGTGTTCGAAGTCCGCGAGCTGCTTGGAGTCGCGCACTAGCATGGATGCCGTGGATTCGACAACCGCCGAGAGGCGGTCCGGCGAGACAGCCGCGGCGCGTCGCCCAGCTCGGAACGCCGAGAGCCCTCTCAGGCGACACCTCGACGCGTACGGCCACCTCTATCTCGCCACCGGGACCATGGCCCTGTTCCTCGCCCTCTGGGCGCTCACTTCTGTTCTCGGGCTGGTCCACAACATCGTGCTCCCGCCGCCAAGCGAGGTGGCCACCGCCATCGTTCAACTGCTCAGGTCGGAAGTCTTTCCCAAGAATTTCCAGGTCACCGTCTTCGAGATTTTCGCCGGCTTCGTCATTGGCCTCGTCTCTGGGTTAGCGCTCGGCACGCTCCTCGCGATCTTCCCACTGGTCCGGAGCATGCTCTACCCCTACGTCGTCGCGTTCCAGGCGTTGCCCAAGATCGTCTTCGCGCCGTTGTTCGTCACCTGGTTCGGCTTCGGGCCGGAGTCGAAAATCGCGACCGCTGTCGGCATCTGCTTCTTTCCCGTCTTCATCAATACCCTCGTCGGACTACAGCTCGTCCCGGAGAGCTCGCTCACGCTGATGCGCTCGTTGCGCGCCAACGCCTGGCAGGTCTTCAGAATGGTCCGTTTCCCAAACGCGCTGCCCTACATCTTCGCGGGGATCCAGACCTCCCTCACCCTCGCTATGACGGGAGCCATCGCCGCGGAGTTCATCACGGGCGCCCAGAACGGGCTCGGCAAACTCGCCCAGGTCTACGGCCTCCAGCTGGAGACCGGCTTGCAGTTCGCCGTCGTCATCGTCGTCTCGGTCCTTGGCCTGCTCGCGGTGCTGGTCTCCGACTGGATCGACCGGCGAGTCATTTTCTGGCGCGAAGACACCACGACGAGACTCAGACGCGGCGAGCTTGGCGCCGACCGTGGGGGGGTGTAGATGGGGGCGATCGTTCAAGACCAGGTAGCCGCTCCACTGCCTCGACACCGGAGGCGACCCCCACTCTCTCAGAGACCGGTCGTCGTCTGGTCGCTCTCGTTGATCCTGCTCGTGCTGATGCTGCTCGGATGGCAAGCTATTACCCAGGCAAAGCTGATCCACAAGATCATTCTGCCGCCGCCCGCCGCTGTATGGGAGGCCCTCCCGGATCTTCTGTTCGATAGCGACTTTCCCATGCACATCGGCACCACCCTCGTAGAGATCCTGCTTGGTTTCGCTCTCGGCTCGCTGCTTGGGCTGGCTATGGGGCTCTCCATGGCGGTTTCGCCGCTGCTCCGAAAGGCCTTTCTGCCGATGACCGTCGCCTTTCAGGCCACGCCTCGGGTGATCCTGGCCCCACTCGTGATCGCCTGGTTTGGCTTTGGCATCGAGTCGAAAGTCGTGCAGGCTGTCATTCTGAGCTTCTTCCCAGTGCTCATCAACACGCTTGTCGGTCTGCTGCTCACCGAGGAGAACGCCATCAAGCTCATGCAGTCGCTCGGGGCGACCCGCTGGCAAACGCTCCGCATGCTGCGGTTCCCGGATGCGCTTCCGACCATCTTCGCGGGCGTGAAGACCGCGCTCACGTTTTCCATGATCGGCGCCATCATCTCCGAGTTCATCGGCGCCGAGGCAGGTCTCGGGTTCCTCCTCGCCAAGTACAACTACGAGCTGCGCATTCCTGAGGTCTATGTACTGATCCTGATCCTCTCGATCCTCGGCATCGCCCTGTTCGTCGCGATCGA
>JADZDV010000498.1 GCA_020850915.1 Chloroflexota bacterium
ACGCCAGAACCCGCTCCTGGCATCCGGCGGTTCGCGGCGTACGGCGACTCGTTTACGTACTGTATGGAAGTCTCGATCGGAAACTGCTGGACGGAGAAGCTTGGGCGAACGTTGCCGAAGACTGAGGTGCTGAACTTTGGTGTTCCGGCCTTTGCCCCGGATCAAGCGTGGCTACGCTATCAACACGGCGGCGCGGAGGCCGAGCCATGCGCCGTGCTGATCGGCCACATGGTTGAGAACATCAACCGCGTCGTCAACCGCTTCCGCCCCTTCTATGAGACTGGGACAGGAATCCCACTGGGAAAGCCGCGCTTCTTGCTGCGTGGGGGCCAACTGGAGCTGCTGCCAACCTCGGCCCGCTCGGCCAGCGATTTCCGCGATCCTCGCTGGGTCGAAGCGCATCTGGGACCCGACGATCGCTGGTACTTCCCGGGGACCTTTGTGGCGAACCCGTTCGACTGGCTGGCGACCGTCCGGTCGGCCAGGACGGCGCTGTACCAGCGTGATCGGCGGGAAGGGGTCGAGTGGACGCCCGCGTGGGCAGCGCGGATGTACCGCCCGGGAAGCGAGCCTTTCGAGCTGCTGGTCGCGGTGCTGACGGGCTTTGCTCATCAGGTGCGTGCAGACGGCGCCACGCCGGTCGTGCTCGTCTTCCCCACACGTGCCGAAGTCGAAGCGGCTCGCAACGGTCGCCCCAAGACGCACCAGCCCCTGCTGGATGCTCTGGAGCAGCGCAGCATAAGGAGTCTGGATCTGACCGATGCGCTGGGTCGAAAGGCACAGCGCGTAGACATCAGCAAACTTTTCGAGGGTCATTACACGCCGCTTGCCAACGAGTACATCGCCGACGTCCTGGCGGAGCGGCTTCCCAGCCTGACGTCCTCGACCTGCTCAGGTACCGTAAACCCGTAGGCCTCCCACCGCGGCCTGAGCAGCAGGACGCGCACAATCCACCTGCCGGCGCGCGGCGGCGGTCAGCGCTCGCCAGCGAGCTTCAGAGTGGGATGTCTACGCTGTCAGACCCGTCCCGTAGCTTGTAGGGTCGGTTCTGATCCCGGTTACGCCACTGAATGCGTGCTCGGAGCTGGTCCCCGGCGCCCGTCGGCAGCCTCAGCTCGACTTCATCCAGCACCTGCTGGCCCACCGGCCATTTCTGAGTGGAGAATGTCCGGGTGAGCTCCAGCTCGCCGTCGGCAGCCAGCTCGTGGTCGCCTGGATCGAGCACGGTCACGATGCGGCGGATGTCGGATGCGAACTCGAACGTGCTCTCCCAGTGCAGTGTCAGGCGAAGCACGCCATCGGAGCGCCGGACGTCGTACCCCCTCAGGGCCAGGCTCCGGCCGAACTGCGCCTCGAACGGCCGCTCGGCCGGGAGGCTGGCACGCTGGAGCACGATCACCTTGTGGGCCGTGGACTGGATGACGAACGGCGGCGTGGCCACGAGTGGACTGCGCTTTGAGAGCGGCCGAATGCGCTGGGTGTCTGGATCCGTCATGTCGAGCACGTAGGCGTCTGGAGTAAGGTCATCGTAACCGAGCGAACCGGCGTACTGTTCGTCCATCGGATACACGTACACCGCGGGTCGATTCGCCAAATGGGAGATGACGTTTGCGCTGGCTGCGACCGAGGACCCGCGTGGCACAAGAGCAACCGCTCGCGCAAGCGCCTGCTCGCGATCACCCGAAGCGAAGTCTTCCGGTGCGTATCTCCCGCCCCCTGGCATGGGGCTCGTCAGCACGTACGCGGCGAGGGTCCCGGCTAGCACCATCCCCACGCCAGCCTTCCGCTTGCTGGCTTGCGCCGCGGCGAGCGCTTGGATCGTGGCAAGCCACAGTACCGGGAAGATGGGCGCTGCCCAGTGGCGCGTGAACGTATCGTCCCGGTCCTGGAGCAGGAGCGTCGTCGTGGTCGGAACAGCGCCAAGCAGCAGGCCGGGCGACAGCGCGCTGAGCCCGCCGGTGGGCAGGAGGAGCTGAAGGACGGCGTCGCGACCACGCTGCCCTGCTAGTCGCTCTCTGGCAACGCCTGGTTGTGAGCGGACAGTCTCAAAGTGGCTCGCCGTTCGGTTGCCATCCGCCGTCTGCAGGGTTTGCGGGTCGTGAAAGCCCGGCATGACGACGGCGACGGCGAGGCCGAGCAGCACGCCGGACACGCCGAGGAGGCCGAGGCCGGCGAATCGTGGACGACGGGCGATCATCACGAGCGCAATGCCGGCCATGGCGAGGCTGGCTTCCTCTTCGAAGAGGGCCGCGCTGAGAGCCAACAGCGCTGCCGTGCGCCAGTGGCCGCTGAGTCCCTGGACGAAAGCCAGCGCCACGATAGGAGTGGTCAACACGATGGGGTGAACATCGTCGAAGGCGACGCTGGCCAGCATGGGAGCGAGCAGCATGGCGAGGGTTAGGAGCAGTCCTGCACCCCGGCCGAGGCGGCGCTGCGCCCACAGTCCCACGACCGCCACGCTGAGGCACAGCGCCAGTTGCTGGGTGGCGATGAGCACGCGAGGGTCCGGGATAAGGCCGTAGAGCGGGGAGATCGGCAGCAACACCAGCGCCAGGTGCTCGGCCAGGTGCAGCGTGTTGGTACGCAGCAACGTCGTCGCGAACGGAGCGCCATTGGCCAGATTCCAACCGACCTGGCTGTAGATCTCGAGGTCGTGCCGGCCGGTCGCGAAGGCGTCGTGACGCAGCATCGCGAGTGCTGACAGGACCACGAACCCAGTGAGCGCGACCAGCAGTGTTGGCCGGGCACTCGTCGGCGCGAGACCAACCGCGGGTCTTGCTGACGAGGGCCGCGGGGTGTCCGCGCGCAGCTCATGCGAGCCTGCGCGAATCGCATTCGTGTTCACAGACTGTGGGCGTTCCTCTGGCTCATGAATCG
>JADZDV010000499.1 GCA_020850915.1 Chloroflexota bacterium
CAGCCTGTATGCTCTCCGCTGGCACAATGCTCTTGACACACCGCTAACGGGCAGAGGTGGACGACACGTCGGTTGTCGTGACGGGGTGCGCTTCGGCGGCGCTCGCCCCGCCGCCTCCTCGCCGAGTGAGAGAGGACAGCGTGGTTCTGCAAGCGATCGGCATTACGCCCCTGACCATGACGGTCAACGGCCAGGAGCGCCAGCTCACGGCGCGGCCGGGACAGACCCTGCTCGAAGTGCTGCGTGAGGATCTTCGCCTCACCGGCACCAAGCAAGGGTGCGACGACGGCACCTGTGGCGCCTGTACGGTGACCGTCAACGGCGCAATGGCACGCGCCTGCCGGATCCCCGTCGAGAAGGCGCGGGGCAAGGAGATCCTCACCATCGAGGGCCTCGGCGATGCGACGCGGCTCCACCCCCTGCAGGAGGCGTTCATCCAGGCGGACGCCGTTCAGTGCGGCTTCTGCACCCCGGGCGCGATCATCGCGGCCAAGGCGCTGCTGGACCGCAATCCAGCCCCGAGCCGGGAGCAGATCGCCAAGGCGCTGGGCAGCAATCTCTGTCGCTGCACCGGCTACACCAGCATCATCGACGCGGTCAGCCTGGCGGCTAGCTCCGGCAACGGCGTCGCGTGCGCCGAGCTGGCAGAGCATGGCGCCTCGCAGCAGCGGTTCGACTCCCGGGACAAGGTGCTGGGAGCGGCCCTCTACGCCGCCGACCTGGTCATGCCCGGCATGCTCCACGCCGCCATTCTGCGCAGCCCCCATTCGCATGCCGAGATCCTGGAGATCGACGCCAGCGAGGCGCGCGCCCTGGAGGGCGTGGAGGCGGTCGTCACGGCTCGCGACATCCCGGGGCTCAACCGCTTCGGGCGCGCCCTGAAGGACCAGCGCGTCCTGGCAGATGATAAAGTCCGCCAGCTTGGCGAGGCGGTGGCCGCCGTCGCGGCGATCACGCCGGAGATCGCGGCCCGGGCGCTCTCGCTGATCCGGGTGGACTACCGGCTGCTGCCGACCATCTCGGACCCCGAGGAGGCGCTGAGAGAGGGCGCTCCGCTCATTCACGAGGGCGGCAATCTGCTGGCCGAGAGAGAGGTCACCTGGGGCGATGCCAGCGTCGCTCTCGCAGGCTCAGACGTTGTGGTGGACGAGTCGTACACCACGCCCTTCAACGAGCACGCTTACCTCGAGCCGGAGGCGGTGCTGGCCTACCGCGACGACGACGGGCGGCTGGTCGTGCGGGGGGCCACGCAGTGGCCGCACCTGCACCGCCGGGCCGTGGCTGAGACCATGGCTCTGCCGCTGGAGCAGGTGCACATCCTGCCCACCGTGGTGGGCGGCGGTTTCGGCTCCAAGACCGACATCTCTTGCGAGTGCGTCGTCGCCCTGCTCGTCCTGAAGACGGGCCAGCCGGTCAAGATCGTCTACAGCCGCACTGAGTCCTTCATCTCCACCGTCAAGCGACACGCGTTCCGCATGCGCCTCCGGACGGGCGCGACGCGGGACGGTCGGCTCACCGGCCTCGTCGCGGAGCTCCTGGCGGACACCGGGGCCTACGCCTCGGCGGGCCCTTCGATCATGGTCCGGGCCGCCGTGTCGCTCGTCGGCCCCTACCAGTTCCCCAGCGGGTACATCCACGGCCGCGTCGCCTACACGAACAACACCCTGGCGGGAGCCATGCGCGGCTTCGGCGCTCCCCAGGTCGGCTTCGCCATCGAGTCCCAGATGGACCTCATGGCCGCCAGGCTGGGCATCGACCCGCTCGAGTTCCGCGTGCTGAACCGTCGCCAGACGAACCCTGACACGGCGACGCCCCAGGACCTCCAGCAGGAGGCGGCCTACGGGGAGACCCTCGAGGCGGTCCGCCCGTACTACGAGGCGGCGCTGCGGACGCGGCAGGCCAGCGTCCCGGGCGACGGTCGCTGGCGGCGCGGCGTCGGCATCGCCTCCATGCGCTATGGCATCGCCTACGCCACCGGCGAGCCCTCCACGGCGACCGCCGAGCTCGAGCCCGACGGCCGCGTCCGTCTGTTCATCGGCGCCATGAACATGGGCCAGGGCACGGACACCGCTCTGGGACTGATCGCCGCTCGCGAGCTGTCGCTGCCGCTCGAATCGATCACGGTGGTCAGCGGAGACACGGACCTCACCCCCGATACGGGTGCGTCGACGGGCAGCCGGGTGATCTACACGGATGGCAACGCGGTGCACGAGGCATCGACCTTCCTCAGGGACGCGATTCTCGACACCGCGTCCGGCCTGGTGGACATCTCAGTTGAGTGTCTGGAGCTGAGCGATGGCCTCGTCGTTCCGCGCAAGGAGACCGGCATCGACGGACCGACCGTGTCGCTGGCGGAGGTCGCCGAGGCCAGATTGTCTGCCGGACTTCCCTCGCGGTTCGCTGGGAACTTCCATCCCGTCCCGGTCCGCGACGCGCTGAACGGGAACCCCAGCCCGTTCCTGGTGCACGTGACCGCGACCCACGTGGCGGAGGTGGAGGTCGACACGCGCGAGGGAGCGGTGCGGGTCCTCCGGGTCGTGGCCGCCCATGACGTCGGACGAGTGATCTTCGCCCAGGGGCTGAAAGGCCAGATCGAGGGCGCCGTCTCCATGGGGGTCGGCTTCGCCCTCAAGGAGGACTATCGCCCCGGCGAGACGAGGGGCTTCAAGCAGTATCGTATCCCCACCACGCGGGAGCAGCCGGAAGTCGTCTCCCTGTGGGTCGAGATCGCGGACCCCTCGGCGGGCCTGCGTGCGAAGGGCGCGGCCGAATGCGCCACCGTGGCCGTGGCCCCCGCGATCCTCAGCGCCATCGCCGACGCCACGGGTGTCCGGGTCCACCACTTACCGGCGACCCCCCAGCGCCTGCTAGCCCTGCTGAACGGAGCCCCGGCCAATCCTGAGCCCCAGGACCAGTCCTGAACCCCGGACTGTTCTCAAGCTTTATCGAGTTCTTCGCGTTCTGTTGGTCGCTTGCGTCCTTCACCCCGCCGCGGCCTGGGACATCAGCCGTCGACGCCG
>JADZDV010000500.1 GCA_020850915.1 Chloroflexota bacterium
CCCTCTTGTTCATGGCCACGTCGATGAAGCCGGGATCCTGGTGGGAGAAGCCATTGTGGTCCTGTCGCCAGACGTGCGACGAGAGCAGGTAGTTTAGCGAGGCGACGGACCTCCGCCAGTCGATTCGGCGGCTGCTCTCCAGCCACTTGGCGTGCTGGTTGAACATGGAATCCACGATGTGGACGAACGCCTCATACGTGGTGAAGACGCCGTGACGCCCGGTCAGCAGGTAGCCCTCCAGCCAGCCCTGGCAGGTCGTCTCACTCAGGATCTCCATCGCCCGCCCGCCTGGCGACAGATGCTCATCGCCCGGGAGGCGCTCGGCCAGCCAGGCGCGGTCCGTCGCATCCAGCACCTCGCCCAGGCGGTTGGAGGTCAGCTCGTCGGGCGCCATGATGCGGAAATTGCGCTGCTCTTCGCTCAGCCGCATGACGTCTCGCAGGTACTCGCCCAGGACCCGGGTGGCTTCGGCCACGGTCGTGCCGGGCTGCTCGACGTCCACGGCGTACTGCCGGAAGTCGGGCAGGCGGAGATCCCGCGACAGCAGGCCGCCGTTGGCGTGGGGGTTCGCGCCCATCCGCCGCTCGCCGCGGGGCGCCAGGGCGGCCAGCTCCGGCACGAGGCGTCCCTGCGCGTCGAACAGCTCGTCGGGTCGATAGCTGCGCAGCCATGCCTCGAGCTGTTTCAGGTGCTCCGGGTTCGTCGCGATCTCCGCCAGCGGCACCTGGTGAGAGCGCCAGGTGCCCTCCGTCTGCCGTCCGTCCACGTACTCCGGGCCGGTCCAGCCCTTGGGCGTGCGCAGCACGATCATCGGCCAGCGCGGTCGCTCGACCGTCCGGCCCGGACCGGCTCTTGCGTCGCGCTGGATCGCCGCGATCCGGTCCAGGACGCCGTCCAGGGCCTCGGCCATCAGGCGGTGCATGGTAGCTGGGTCGTCGCCCTCCACGAAGATGGGGGCGTGACCATAACCCTCGAACAGGCATTCCAGCTCGTGACGGGAGATGCGCGCCAGCACCGTCGGGTTAGCGATCTTGTAGCCGTTCAGATGGAGGATCGGCAGTACGGCGCCGTCGGTCGCCGGGTCGAGGAACTTGTTGGAGTGCCACGAGGTGGCCAGCGGCCCTGTCTCGGCCTCGCCGTCGCCCACAACGCAGGCGACGAGCAGGTTCGGGTTGTCGAAAGCGGCTCCGTAGGCGTGGGCCAGGGAGTAGCCCAGCTCACCGCCCTCGTTGATCGAGCCGGGCGTCTCCGGCGCGGCGTGGCTGGGGATGCCGCCAGGGAAGGAGAACTGCTTGAACAGCCGCCGCATCCCTGCCTCGTCCTGGCTGACGGCGGGATACAGCTCGCTGTAGGTGCCTTCGAGGTAGGTGTTGGCGACCATGCCCGGGCCGCCGTGGCCGGGGCCGCACACGTAGATGACGTCCAGATCCCGTTCGCGGATGACGCGGTTAAGATGGGCGTAGACGAAGTTCAGCCCGGGCGTGGTGCCCCAGTGGCCCAGCAGACGCGGTTTGACGTGCTCCACACGGAGCGGCTCGCGCAGGAGCGGATTGTCTAGCAGGTAGATCTGGCCCACCGACAGATAGTTGGCCGCCCGCCAGTAGGCGTCCAGGCGCTGGAGGTCGTCGTTCGCGCGAATTGCTGCCATCAGCTTCTCCCGGGGTTCGGGCGGGACCGTAAGACGCTCGCCGCGCCGCGCAGGAGCCGAGCGACTGCGCGGGAACCCCAGCCCCGCCCAGGCAGCCAGCAGCTTGGTCAGGAGGCACGGCGGCCCGCGGCTCGCGTGTGCCTCTGCAAGATGTCGGCCACGGAGACCGCCGAGGAGAGAACGGCGCTCCAGCACTCCTCGGTGTACATGCACGAACGTGCACTTGTTCCTGTGCCAGGCTAGCGACTACGATGGCGCGGGTTGGATGGCGCGATGTGCACAATGCCGCGTAATCTCATCGTGGTCGTAGACGACGCCGAGGACCTTCGCGAGATCATGTGCGAGGTGCTCGCGGACGAGGGCTACCAGGTCGCGGCGTTTCCTGACGCGGTCTCGATGTGGGCGGGGCTGCCCGAGCAGCGGCCGGCCCTGTTCGTAATCGACGTGCTGCTGCCCGGAGTCACCGGCTGGGAGCTCGCGCGACACGTCCGAGTGCACTACGGAGAACAGCCGGTCCCTATCCTGCTCTGCACGGCGCTCACCGCGGAGACGATGGCACCGGAGTTCGCCGGTCATCCGGAGACGGCCCTGATCGAGAAGCCATTCAATCTGGACGACTTTCTCGAGGCCATCTCCAGGCTCCTGCGCGACACAGCCTGACCGCGCGCAGCTCGGGCGCCCGACAGGGACGCCCGCCGATTGCCCGGCACGCGTCGACAGCCCGAGGGAACGGCGGCGCGCCGCGCATCGCCCGATCGAAATCTTCAGGAATCCCGAAGCATTCTCTCAGGTGGCTCCAAGGTGCACCGCGTATAGTCGAGAGGTACAGACACGAATGCGCCATCCGCGGCCTCCAGGGCAGGCCCCGGACGCCTCGCAGTGGGGGACGACACACGCATGGCTTACGCCTCGACACCATGGCCGTCCGTCTGGCGGGCCAATCGCGTCCCGCCACGGTGGGCCTTCCTGCTCGTGGCGGCATTGCTCGTCGTCGCGACGGCGGCATGGGCGTCCGCCAGCGGCTTGCTCGGTCAGCGCCAACCGACCACCACCTACCAGACCGCTCCGGTCAAGCGCGGTTCGATTGTCCAGAGTCTCAGCGCGACCGGGCCGATCAGCAGCCCGGCCAGCCTCCCGCTGACGTTCCAGAGCGCCGGCAAGCTCGCCGAAGTTGACGTCCAGGTTGGCGACCTCGTCCAGGCCGGGCAGGTGCTCGCGCGTCAGGACACCGTGGATCTCCAGGCCCAGCTCGCCCAGGCGCAGGCCGCGCTGACGCAGCAGAGCGCCAACTACGCCAGACTAGCCGCCGGCCCCACCGCGGAGAGCATCGCCGTGGCCCAGGCCCAGGTAGACGCCGCGCAGCGCAGCCTCGCCTCGGCCCAGCAGGGGCTCGCCGTCGCGCGGGCGAGCGCGGCGCAGGATGTCCAGCTCGCCCAGGCGAGCGTCCAGACCGCCCTGGTCAACCTCACGAACGCTCAGAAGACGCTCGCGTCCGCCCAGGTGCAGAAGGACGCCGCGCTAGACGCGGACAAGACCGCCCTGGTGAACGCCAACCAGACCTACGGCGACGCGCAGCTCAACCTGCAGGCGATCCTCAGGCAGATCAACCAGGATACGGCCGCGGACCAGGTGGCTGTGCAGAACGCCCAGAACGCGGTGACGGCTGCTCAGGAGCAGCTCGGGCAGGCCCGGAAGATCGCCCAGGCAAACCTCGACGTGGCCAACCGCCAGCTCGACAAGGCTCAGGCAGATCTCAAGACGCAGAAGGCCCAGCGGAGCGACGCCTGTCAGAACAACTCTAGCTCGTCGTGCAGCGTGGCAAAGCGCCAGGTTGATAGCGTCAACGCCAGCGTCAAGACCGCCATGGAGCAGGTCAACCAGACGAAGGCCCAGGGCGAGCAGACGATCGCCAACGCTCAGAGCGCCCTGACCACCGCCCAGAACAACCTGAAGACATCCCAGGCGACGCTCAACAGCAACCAGGCGCGCTACGAGGGCAATCTCCAGAGCGTACGGGCTCAAGTAACCAGCGCGACGAACTCGGTCAGCTCTGCACAGTCGGCGTTGGACAACGACAGCGCGAGGCAGGATGCCAGCGTCCAGTCGGCGCAGAACAGCGTGGACCAGATGCAGGCAGCGCTCGACGCGGCGAATGCCAGCCTGGCCAGCGTCCAGGCCAGGTCCGCCCAGAGCAACCCGAGCGCCCAGTCCCAGGTGGACGCGGCTGCCAGCACCCTGAACACCGCTCAGGCCAGCTTCGCCCAGTCCACCGCCAAGCCGACCCAGCCCGAGCTCGACGCCGCCCAGGCCCAGGTGGACGGCGCCCGCGCCGCCCTCCAGACGGCGCAGGCGGACCTGGACGCGGCTGCACTGGTGGCCCCGACCTCCGGCGTGGTCGCCGCGGTCAACGGCGTCGCCGGCCAGCTTGTCAGCGGCGGACCGGTTGGCAGCTCGAGCGGCACCAGCGGAACACAAACTGGCGGGTTCATCACCCTGACGAATATCTCCGCGCCAGAGATCGGCGCGCAGGTCAGCGAGGCGGACATCGGCAAAGTCCAGCCCGGCCAGAAGGCGACCTTCACGGTCAGCGCCTACCCCGGCCAGACCTTCACCGGTACCGTGGCGCGGATCGAACCGATCGGCGTGACG
>JADZDV010000501.1 GCA_020850915.1 Chloroflexota bacterium
GCGTTGGCGTGGACCAGCCCCACAATGGCCATGCCGATCAGCACCGCCAGCTCGGTGGAGCGCTCTGGCAGCAGGAGGACCAGCAGGGCGACGACCTCCGACGGCAGCACCAGCCCGATCGTGACACGCGGCTTGAGCTGACGCGCCAGCGCCGCGGTGATCTGGCCGCGGAGCCGCTCCTGGACCTGGAGCGGAAGACTGGCGTCCATGATCGGAGTGAGCGAGGTCGTCAGCGCCAGCGCCACTCCGACGACGATGCCGACCAGCAGCGCGGCCCCGGCCGGACGCCCGAGCTGGACGACGCCCCAGATGGCGGCTAGCGGCGTGAAGCCGAGCGCCACGGCGAGGGTGTTGGTGGCGGAGTTGGCCAGCTCCAGGCGGAGCAGCGCCCGCTCGTTCCTCGGGTCGGGCCTGGCCGGCGCGTCGGCGAACAGCCAGCGCTTCACGACCACTCCCGCCACCACGGCGCCAAGGAAGCAGGCCACCAGCACGACGGCAACCTGCGCCAGGAGCGCGACGTCGAAGTCCTCGAACATGGGGGTCCAGTATATGGGGCGACCTGGTTTACGACCAGACGTAGTCGTAGCAGACCAGGTGCAGATCCTCCCGCGCCAGAACTGACCGGTGCTCATGCTGTGATGGCGACGCGGAATGCTCGGCCACCGGCACGGCGCGGATAGCCTCGATCAGACCGCCGAGATCCCTGTCGCGAGCAAAGCTCTGATAGGCGGAGCGGAGCGCTCGGACGTGAACGCCAGGCAGTGGTACGGAGAGCGATTGGATGAGTCGTCGCGCCTCAGCACGCTCGATATCCGGTCGGTTCATCGACGACTGGAGAATCGTGACAACGGTCTGCTGGACTGGATCGAGGACTCTGGGGCTGTGCTCAACCGCGCGCTGCTCCTGTGCCTTCGCGAGAATGTCCTCGATCACAAGATCCTGAATCTGGAAAATGTCCGTGTCTCCAGCGACTCGTGGCGTGTCCTCCTCACAGGCAATCAGGTTCGCAATCAGGAAGCGATTGTCCAGAATCCGACGGTCCCGAAGGTCGAAGTAGCGCCAGAAGTGCTGCCGACCGTCGCCACGCGGGGCCGGGGCGGTGAACGCGAAGAAGACGCCGCGCGCACCCTGACGTGCCAGACCGGAATGAATGCCGTCGGGGAGGTCCTGAAGCCGCTGCTGCCAGCCTCGCTCGAGCAAACTTCGGAGCTGTTGCAGAAGGAACTCGTTGCTGGCAAGCTCGGCGAACTGCTCCTGCTCCTCAATGACTGTACCGTCCTCGTCGCGAATACGGCGCAGCGTGTTGAAGTTCCGTGGGTGGACAATCTCGCCCAGGACGCTGGCATCCATGAAGCCGGTCCGGTCGATGTCGCCGATCTTGCGACTGAGGCTCTCGACCAGTCCGAGCAGTCGCTCCAGTCCCTCATCTGGGAACATGTTGAAGATCTCGACGGTCTCGTGGGGACTCAGCAGTCGGTCCACGCGCCCGGCGCGCTGCACCATGCGAGTTGGGTTCCAGTGCAGGTCGTAATTGACCAGGATGCCGCAGTCCTGGAGGTTCTGCCCTTCCGAGAGCACGTCCGTGGAGATGAGCAGGTCCACTTCGTCCGAGCTGCCGGCGATCTCCGGGCGGCCATTGGCGACAGGGGCGAAGGCTGAAATCAGACGGCCGCGCTCCTGGGTGGGTGCTCCGCTATCCATGCGGCGGATGTGCGGATTGCCTGCGCCGGTTTGCCAGATGGATTCGGCGTCGCTCGTCAGCGCGCGGAAGAGATAGCGGGCCGTGTCGCGATAGTAGGTGAAGAGCAGAATCTTCTTGCCTCGGAGCGCTCCGGCCAGCAACTCCTTCAGTTGCGCCAGCTTCACGTCTCGCTCTGGCGTGATGTGCCGAATGTCGTGCCAGATCTCGGTCAGCGCGTCGATGTCGGCCTGAAGGGCTTCGTGCAGTCTCCGGATGTCGTATTGCCTCGCGTCCAGCGTGGGCAGCGACGCGAGGAAGCCACGCGCCTCGTCGTGGGCATCCAGCTCCGCGGCCAGACTGCCCGGCGTCGCATCGTCCTCTTCGTCCTCCCGCTCCAGGAAGCGGAGCGCCTGATGGAACGAGCTGCTGTCCAGCACACGTCCGTCGAGCACATAGCTCTCAAAGGTCTTCAAGAACTCCAGGGCCCGGCGAATGCTGATCCGGAACGCTTCGACACTCGACTCGACCCGCTTGAGATAGCGACTGCGGAAGATGCCGGCGAGGGCCTCGCCACGGCCCTCCTGGAACTCGTCGCGCTCCACTCCCGCTCGCTTGAAGCTCTCCAGTTGGTAGGGCGCCAGCCGCAGGCTGTCCACCGCTTCCACGATCCGGTCGTAGATGCCGTCGTAAGTCGACTCCAGGTCGTACCTGACCGTCCGAAGGCGGCGCTCTGGCCACTTCACCGCCTGACCGCGGATCGTGGCATCCGGGTAGGCTCGCCGGATGAATGGACGGGTGCGGCGAATGACCACCTCCTCCAGCAGATTGAAGAGGGCAATGCCGCTCAGACTTTCGCGTGACTCCCGACGGGCGGCGATGAAGTAGCGCTGAAGATCGCCGATGCCGGCCGCCGCGAAATAGCCCCGGTCGCCCCGCGTGATGAGGTTGAGCTGGTGGTACAGATCGAAGATGTCGTTGTTGATGGGGGTGGCCGTCAGCAGGATGATCTTCTTGCGCTCGCCATCGCGCCCCCGGCCGCCATGGAGACTGATCAGCCGCTCGAGGTTCTCATAACGACGCGCCAGGCGGTTCCGGAAGTTGTGCGACTCGTCAATCAGAATCACGTCCACGTCGCCGAACGGCGTGCCATCGAAGTCGCTCTGGCCGAGCTCCTCCTGTGAGAGCACCGCGCCGGGGATCGTGGCTTCGCGCAGCTCCTCCTGCCACATCGGCCGCAGGCTGGCCGGACAGACAACCAAGGCCTTCTGGCGCAGGTGGTAGGCGTAGTCTTCAAGGAGCTTCTTGCCGATCCAGGTCTTCCCCAGGCCGACGGAATCGCCAACCAGGACGCCGTCGTAGCGCGCCAGGATCTTCCGCGCTTTCTTGACGGCGTCCTCCTGGAACTCTGCCAGGTCAAGGGCCGACCTGGTCGCGGGCGGGCCGGCGTCCTGCCCGAGATCGTCGCGGAAGTACTCGAACAGCGCCTTTAGATAGACCTCGTACGGGGTGTACTCCCTGGCCCCGAACTTGGAGGCATCCAGCAGCTCGATCAGCTCGTCTTTGAAGTCCTCACTCGCCGCCCACTGGCGCTCGAACCAGGCGTCAAGGTCGGCGATCGCCCGGGCGCCAACACTGGCTTTCCAGAGAAGCTGCTGCTCTCGATCGTCGATCGAAATCTGGCGAGAGGCCTGGCGCGGCCAGAAGAGGGTAGGATCCGCTCCTTCGTCGAGGTCGTCGAAGACCGCCTTGTGCGAGAGGTTCAGCTCGCGATTGCTCGTCAGGCCGGGGCCGGTGAAGTTGCTGGAGCCGACGATAGCCGCCACCGGCTGGAAGCGGTCCCAGCCAGCCGACGGGCGATCGCCGTAGAACAGGTAGGCCTTCGCGTGAAGAAATCCCTGCCGGTAGCTCCGCACGGCGACGTTCGGGCGTCGCAGGAAAGCGATCAGCTCCTCGACGGCCCGAAGGACGTCCGGCGCGTACGGTGACGCATCCAGCTCGGCCCGCAGCGCCGCTGCCGCGCGCGGGCGCAGCCCGAGCTGGACGCCGTCGGTCGGTTCGTCGCCAAGCAGCAGGCGAAAACTACCCAGGCCCACCAGGCCGGCCTGGAGGAGCCGGAATCCCTGAACGTTGAAGTAGGCAGTGGCAACGTCCAGCGAGCGGCCGGCATGCGTGGCCAGGACGGCCGCCAGCACGTCCGCCATGCGGTGAGTCTGGTTGTCGATGACGTAGGGAATGTGTGGAGCGCTCAAGCGACGGGGACGAGCCTCAGGTGCTCCAGGTACCCCTCGACGGCGGCGATATCGGCGTCGTCGATGTTCCAGCCGAGTTCCAGCGCTCGCCGTCGTATTTGCTCGGTCGTCGCCGCCCCTCGCTCCGCAGAGATGTAGTGAACTTTGGCTGCGATGGAGAGCTTGTCGACGTCGTCAGAGATCCGATGATCGTTCACTCTTTCGATCGCGGCGAACCATCCGTCCGACGCGGAATCGGGTGAGGGCTGCACCTCAGCACCAGCCTCCGTCA
>JADZDV010000502.1 GCA_020850915.1 Chloroflexota bacterium
ATCCGTCACCGCGAAGCCAGTCGAGCTGGTGAGGCGCGGCTGCGCGTTCGTCTCCGTAAAGAAGCGGCCGCCCTGAACGTCCCACTCCGGCTGACTCAGACGCACGGCCGCCTGGGGACGGTAGGCGCTCAGGAACGCGAGCGGACCGGTAGTCTGCAGCATGCCAACCGTGGCCACCACGCCGCCGCCGGCAACAACGAAGAGCAGGAACAGCAGTCCCCAGGGGAAGCCGCGGGGCGCGGGCGCCGGTGCCGCGCGGTGATCGACCTGCTCGGCGGGCGCGCTCTTCGTCGACGCGAGGCCTTCCGCGCTCGGCGCGCGCCGCCGGGCGGCTGGATCGGTCAGCGGTCGGCGGAGCGGGGGCGGCGGCGTGGTGGAGGCGCTGCTCTGGAGCGCCGCGGCGGCGGCGGCCAGCCGGCCGCTCTGGGTTGCCGGGCCGGCGGGAGGGGGTGTGGGCGTCCAGGCGGCTCCGCCCGTGGATCTCTGGGTAGAGAGTCCGGGCCAGGGCGGAGGCGCGGAAGGGGGCGCTGGCGTCAGACCGGGCGCGCCCGTCGGCATCGCGCCCGGCGGTGGCAGGGTGGTCCGCGGCACCCAGGCGCGGGTGGCCTGGCGGCTGGGCGGCTGCGTGTCGCCCTCCGACCCCGGGCGTCGTGACGTCGGCTGGGCCGGCACGATGGGCTGGCTGTCAGCCCGAAGCAGCGTAGCTCCCAGCGCGTCCACCAGCGCCGTGCAGGTCGGATAGCGGTCGGCCGCGCTCTTGGCGAGAGCCTTGAGCAGCACCCGCTCGGCGTCCTCCGACAGCGCGGGATTCAGCCCGCGCGGCAACGGCAGCGGTTTGTGGAGGTGCGCCAGCGCCACCGCGACCGGCGTTTCAGCCTGGAAGGGTGTCCGTCCGGTCAGCATCTCGTAGAGGACGATGCCCAGGGCGTACTGGTCCGAGGCCGCCGTCGCCCCTTCGCCGGACGCCTGCTCGGGCGCCATGTACTCCGGCGTGCCGACCGCCGCGCCGGTCGCCGTCAGCCGGGTCCCGCCGCCGACCATCCGAGCGACGCCGAAGTCGGTGAGCACCGGCTGGCCGTGTTCGTCGAGCAGGATGTTGCTCGGCTTGACGTCGCGGTGGACCATGCCCCGACTGTGCGCGTAGTCCAGCGCCTCGGCGATCGGGTGGATCAGTTCCACCGCTCGCTGGACCGGCACGGGATAGCCGAGGACGCTCTCCAGCGTGCCGCCGCCCAGGTATTCGCTGACCATGAAGGTCGTACCATCCTGCTCGCCGTAGTCGAAGACGGTCAGGATGCTCCGATGCCGCAGGCTCGAGACGGCCCGGGCCTCCTGCCGGAACCGGTCGAGGAAGCTGGCCTCCTCGGCGAAGAACTGGGGCAGCACCTTGATCGCTACGTACCGCTCGAGCGACGGCTGGAACGCCTTGTAGACCGTGGCCATCCCTCCCCGGCCGATCTGCTCGACGATCCGGTACTGCCCGAGCTGAGTTCCCTCGCTGAGGTCCAAGGCGTGTCCCTCCGGAGAACGTCGATCGTACGCGCGTCAGGTGCCGGACGTCAAAAAAACGTCGCGGATTGGAGCACCATCCGGGGCTCAGAGCCCAACGAGCCGGTAGACGTTGACCGCCTGTTCGCGGCCCTTGACCAGCATCGGGGGCAGCGGCTCCGCCCGCACGCGGTCGGCGATCGTGCTGTACGTCCCATCGGCCAGGAGGATCTCGCCACCCTGAGCGTTCGCCTGAAGGCGGGCGGCGACGTTCACGGCGTCCCCGATGACGGTGTAGTTCATGAGCTGCTCGGTGCCGATGTTCCCCACCACCGCCTCGCCGGTGTTGACGCCGACGCCGCAGTGCAGCGGGACGTCCAGGGAGGTGGAGATGCGCGTCACTTCGCGCTGGATGGCGGCCGCGGCCCGGGCCGCCCGAAAGGCGTGGTCCGGCTGGGCCAGCGGGGCGTTGAAGATCGCCATCACCGCGTCGCCGATGTACTTGTCCAGCGTCCCCTCGTAGGCGAAGATCGCGCGGGTCACCGCGTCCAGGTAGCGGTTGAGCAGCCCGACCATCTGTTCCGCCGGCAGGCGCTCCGAGAGGCTGGTGAAGCCCCGGATGTCGGCGAACAGGATCGTGACCACCTGCCGCTCGCCACCCAGGTGGACGCGCGTCGGGTCGGTCAGCAGCCGCTGGACGACGCTCTGAGCGACGAACCGCTCGAACACCCCGCGCACGCGCTCACGGTCGGCCTCGGCGAGCTGGCGGGCCTCTTCCGCGAGCCGGGCCTCCGTCCGGTCTTCGGCGGTGATGACAACGCCCAGCGGCTGCCCCTCCGGATCGTGCAACCCGGAGACGCCTACCGCCAGATACACCCGCTCCCGCCACGGCAGCGAGGTGGTCAGCTCCAGCCCGTGGACCGGTGCGCCACCTGGGCGACTGGCCCGAACGATCGAGCGGAAGAGCTGCCCCGCCAGGGTGTCGCCGAAGATCTCGGAATAGACTCGGCCGACCGCCTCGCCGGCCGGTACGCCAAAGACCGACTCGGCCGCGGCGTTGAAGCTCGATATTCGACCCTCCAGGTTGACCGCGACGACGGCGCTGGCCACGGAGCGGAAGATGTTGTCCTGGAAGTCCTTCATCGTCGCGATCTCGCGCATCCGGTGCTGGAGGTCCTCGTACAGACGCGCGTTGTCGATCGCGATCGCCGCCTGGTCGGCAAAGGCGGCCAGCAGCTCCAGGTCCGCGTCGCGGAAGGTGCCTGATCTCAGCCGGTTGTCCACGTAGACGACGCCGGTGACTCGCCCCTTCACTCGCAGCGGCGCGCACATGATCGAGCGGAGCTGGAAGCTCGCCACGCTCTGAGCGCGCGCCAGCGTGGCGTCGGTCAGGGCGTCTACGATGACGGTTGGCTGGCCGCTCTCGGCCACCTGGCGGACGATCGTCCGGCTGATCTGGAAGGCGCTGGCGGAGATCGTCTGCTGGTCGAGGTTCCTCGCCACGCGCACCGCCAGGGAGCCGTCTCGCTCGAGCAGCATGATGAACCCGCGCTCCGCCCGGGTGACCTGGATGACGCTGTCCATCACCAGCTCAAGCACGCGGCCGAGATCCAGGGTGGAGTTCAGCTCCTGCCCGATGCGGTACAGCGTGGCGAAGCGGTCTACTGGCGGGACGGCCATGGTACGGGCGCTCCTCAGGACAAGCTCGCAGACCGTGGATTCTAGCGGGCGCTGAGGCTGCACGGCGGCCAGGCTGTTGGCCGGGGTGGTCGTCGCGGGGTGTACCGTTGGCGTGCGGAGTCGGTGCGCCGGCAACCGTTCCGGGATGTGGACCGTGACATGGCTACGCGCGTACTGCCGGCGGCTGGTCGAGCAGTCCCAGCAGCGCCTTCCGATCGACGCGCTTCTAGCGGGCGATAGTGTGCAGGACACGTGGGTACCGTTCGCACGTTGATGGGCTTTGTCCTCTGCTGGCTCATCGCAGACCAGGCGGGCCGGCTGCTCGGGAGCCTGGTATGGGATCTGGCGTTCCTTGTCTGGCGCGCGAAGCTGGCCGGGCCGGGGCGGTCCTTTCCGATCTCCGACGCCTTGCCGGCGACGGTGTTCGCGGCCCTCTTCGCCACCGTCGCGACGGTCTGGTTCCGAGGCTCCAGCTTCTGGCCCGGGGTCCGACGGCACACTCTGGACGTCGGACCAGCGCGGCACCCGCTCGAGGATCGCGCGCCGCGGACGCCAGAGGACAGTGGACTGGGCCAACGTGCGCATCTGGGACGAGCTGTCACCTGCCTGTCGCTCTGGGGCGCCTTCCTGGATGTCTCGTACGCAACCTCCTTCTGCACGGAGCCTGGCTGGATCGGCTGCTTTCCCGCGTCCGGTGCGCCGCTTCTGGTGCGAGAGACGGTCGTCGCCGCGATCGCCGCCGCGGTGGCGATCGTGGCGAGCCTCGCGGCCGGCTCACGAGCCGCGTCGCGAAACCTGAAGGATCCCGCGTGCATCGCGGCAGCCATCGTGGCGGCTCTCGCCTGCGCGGCGAACGCCCACTGGCTCGTCCAGGGGTACGGCAGGCTGATTCATCGCCTTGACACGCTGCCAGCGCTCATAACGCTCGGGGGCCTGCTGCTCGGCCTGCTCCTGATCTTCGCTGGACGGGAGCGCTCGTCCCGCTCCAGTGCCGGCGCCGGTCGAGCGCGCAGCGCGCGAGTGACGTTGCAGGCATCTCAACAGCCCGGCCGCGCTTCTGACCGACTTGTGTTGAAACGGCCGTTGTAGGGGCGCCCCGACCGGTCTGTCGACCACGCTGCAACGCTGCCCGGCCTGCTGGCAGACGCCGGCCTGGTTCGGTTTCGACGGCCGGTCTCCTACCGCGTGATCCTTCGCCGACGCTCACACCATGGCTGGTTCAGACGGGGCTCACTCGCCGGTGCGCGGCTGGCCGATCGGACGTGGGTGACTCTCCTTGCCCGCTCGGCACGTCACCGCCGTTCCACCCGGCGTGGGTACTGTTCGAAGTCGATCGGTTCACCGTTCAAGGTCATCGTTGTACTGACCGGCACGGGCTCTCGCATGGCGGCTTCTGCAAAGCAGCCGCCTTTGGCGTTGCGCAACAGCGCGGCTACTCTCGCTGGCTCGTCATGAGACTCCACTTCGACGCGTGACTCCACGCCGACGCACTTCGACTCGATCGTCCCCGCGAAGACAGAGCCCTCGACGGTCCAGCTTGTCGTGACGTGGCAACGGGCGCTCTTGAGGTCCACCTTCAGCATGTGTCCGTACCGGACCAACTGAGTGAGCATTCACATCCCGATGGCGGCGGTCAGGTAGTCCAGCGGGTAGGGATGCCTGTCATCGCCATTCATCCATGGGGGCTCGTCGCTGTAGAAGCTGAAGCTCTTGACGTTGGCCTGGTGCTTCATCTTCTCGATGTTGAACGTGTCGACTTCGACGGTGGACGTCCGCTTCAACACATCGGGGTCGAGGCCGTGCGGGACCTTGTCTGCCATGTGGAGCCTCCGAGATCGGATCCCCCCGCGTACGCCTGCTGACCGGTCACGTCGTTTCACGCCAGGCGCGGGCCAAGTCGATCATACATCCGCTCCTGCCCCGTGACGGCCCGCCCCGCGCAGTTGTGCTTTCCGGGGTTAGATCACCTTGCGGATGACGGCGAGCAGCCCCTGGCGGACGGGCGAGCGGTGGGCGGAGGCGGCGGTGGCGTCTCGGAGCTCATCCTGGTGAGCCAGGTACCAGTCGTACGACTGGCAGAGCATCTCCACGTTGCCCCAGCGGGGCGACCAGCCCAGCTCCTGCTTAGCGCGGCTGACGTCGAAGTACAGCTCGCGGCCGTACATCAGCCAGTGATAGGGTGCGAAGGGGGCGAGCCGCGGGACGCCCAGCGCCTGCATCGCCAGCACCGTCGGGGCCATCGGCAGCGAGCGGACGCGGCTCCCCGTCCGGGCGTGGGCGATCAGACCCTCCAGCGAGGCGCGCATCGAGCAGAACCGCTCCGCCCCGATGTTGTAGGTCATGGAGCCGGGGCGCTCGGCCGCGCGGAGGCAGGCGGCGGCCAGGTCTTCGGCGTGGACGAACTGGTACAGGTTGTCGCCGCGCCCCAGGACGAAGACGTCCTTGCCAGCGGCGATCCAGGAGAAGAGCAGTTGGAAGATTCCGAGGCGGCCGTGGCCGAGGATCGTGCGCGGACGGATCACCGTGACGTCAAGCCCCCGCTCTTCGCTGTAGCGCCGAGCGAGGCGCTCGCCGGCGAGCTTGGCCCGTCCGTAGTCCTCGAGCGGCCGCGGGGTGGCCGTCTCGTCCACCGGGTTCCGCTCCGGGATGCCGAACACGGCGCTGGAAGAGAGCAGGACCGTCTTGCGAACGCCGGACTCGGAGGCGGCCCGGAGCAGGTTCTCCGTGCCGAGCACGTTGACGCTGTCGAAAAGCTGCCGGTCCCTGGCGAGCGGCACCTGGGCGACGCAGTGAAACACGACATCCACACCGTCGCAGGCTGCGCGCACCGCGGCTGCGTCGCGGACGTCTCCGGGCAGGTAGCCCACGGCGCTCGGACGGTCGTCGGCGTCCAGCAGGTCGAAGACACGCACGGTGCGGCCCGCCGCGACGAGACGGTCGCGCAGGATGGTGCCGAAGTAGCCGGAGCCGCCGGTGACGAGCGCGCTGGTCATGGCGTCAGCGCGGGTGCTGCCGGACGGCGAGCGCTGGGCTCGAGCGCTCGGTCAGTGCGGCGGTCACAGCGCCAGGCCGGCAGCGATGCACCAGGCGATCGAGCGGCGCATGCCCTCCTCCAGCTCGATCTTCGGGTCGTAGCCCAGCTCGCGCTCGGCCTTCGCGATCGAGCAGGCGATCGACCTGTTCATCTCGGACAGAACGTGGATCTTCTGGTTGTAATAGCCGGCCCGCTGGATCAGACTGTCCGCCAGATAGGCGACGTCGCCGACGATGGACGGGACGCGCAGGCGGCGGTGGGTCACCCAGAAGCCGAACTCCTCCTCCAGCAGCCGCTCCACGGTGTCCACGATCTTGTTCATCGTGTACGGTCGCCGGTCCGCGATCCAGTATGTCTGGCCGCTGGCCTCCGGGACGCTGGCTGCCAGCAGCAGCCCCTGGCAGAGGTTGTCCACGTAGGCCATCGAGCGGCGATTGTTGCCGTCGCCGACGATCGGCACGCGGCCGTGCCGGATCATCGTGAAGAAGAGCGTCTGGCGGGGCGGCTGGTCCGGACCGTAGAACCACGGTGGCCGGACCACGACCACCTCGAACACGCCGCGAGCGTGGTAGCTCCGGACGAGCTGCTCCATGAGCATCTTGGTGCGCCCGTACTCCAGGTACGGGTGGTACGGCGACGACTCGTCGAAGAGGTGCTGACGCGAGGGATTCGTGCCGAACGGGGAGTTCGAAGAGACGACCACCGCGCGGCGGATGCCGGCCATCTCCGCGGCCTGCATCACCTGGCGCGTGCCGAGCACGTTGACCTGGAACAGCTCGCGCAGCCGCTTCTCCGGGTGGATCACCCCGGCGCAGTGGATGAGCGTGGCGCCGGCGCCGTTCTTACAGAGGGCTCGCACGGCGGCGGAGTCCTGCAGGTCGCCCGGGACGATCTCGATCCGCTCGCTCAGGGCGCGCAGCGGCGTCGCGTCTACGCCTGGCGCCACCAGGCAGCGGATCGTGCGCTCGGGATCGGGCTGGCGGAACCGCTCGACGTCCGGCAGGCCCTCCACGAGCGAGCGCACCAGGCGGATCCCCACCCAGCCTGGCGCGCCGGTGACGAGAACCAGGTTTGAGGGTGCCGAATCAGGCTGCATGCTGGACGAAGTGCCTCGCGTTTCGCAGAGCGATCGCCATGATGGTGCCCTGGGGATTGATGCCGGGCGAGTCCGGCAGGAGACTGGCGTCCGCCAGGTAGAGGTTCTCGAAGTCGTGCACCTTGCCGTATGAGTCAGCGGCGCAGACGGCGCGATCCTCGCCCATCGGACAGGAGCTGAAGATGTGGACCGTGCTGAGACTCATCAAGGCGCCGGGGATCGATCGCTCGAGGAAGGTCTGACAGGCGCGCGGCGACTCCAGCACGGACGGCGAACGGAGCGCGGGAAACACCTTCCGGGCGCCGCCGGCGAACAGCACCTCGCCCAGACGGGCCAGGCCAACGCTCAGGTTCCGTCGATCGAGAGCCGAGAGGTTGTAGCGCACGATCGGCTCGCCAGTGAAAGGGAAGACCCGCACGGTGCCGCGACTGGAGCCGCGGCTGGAGACGTAGTAGAGGGCCATTCGCTGCCAGTCGCGCATGGCGGTCTGATTGGCCTGCCAGTTCTCGGACAGGGTCAGGGCAAGGTAGCCGGGCGTGAAGACCGAGCCGCCCAGGGTGATGTCTGGCCGGAACTCCTTGATCTGGTGGACCGGCAACGGGCTGGTGTGGCTGTCGAACCGCTCGTCGAAGAGCGCCGCCGCCTTGAGCATCGGGTGGATGTGCAGGTTGTCGCCGACGTTCTTCGTGATGCCGTTGGCTCGCAACAGGGCCGGCGTCTGGATGGCGCCGCCGGCGACGAAGACGTGGCGGGCTTCCACCTGGACCCGGTGCGAGCGGGCGCCGTCGCGTCTGAGGCCGGACACCGCCCGCACCCGGCCATCACGCACCTGCAGGCGATCGATCCGGCAGTCCGCCACGAGTTGAGCGCCAGCGCGGAGGGCGCGCGGCAGAAAGGTCCTGGACATGGAGTTCTTGGCGCCCGGTGCGAAGGCGCTGGTCGTCAGGCCGCGCGGCTGAACTCGGGGCACTTCCTCCACCTGCCAGCCCAGTCGCTGCGCGCCGTTCTTGAAGACCGCCGAGCTCGGCGGGAGCACGGCGGACTCCAGGTAGGCCACGCCGATGAACGGCTCGATCTCCTCGAACAAGTCCGCGACCTGCTCCGGAGAGAGGTTGCGCACGCCGTAGCGCACCCGCCACCGCTGGACCGCGTCGGTCGGCGTGCGGTGCCAGAAGGCGCTGTTGATCTCCGTGCTCCCGCCGACACAGCGCCCCTCGACGAAGGCGATGTTCGAGGTGCCCAGAATCGGACACATTCCGCCATCTCGGTACAGCAGTCGCATCGCCTCCGGCGTGTGGGTCGCCAACTGGCTCGTGTCCACGGCCGGGCCCTCTTCGACGATCAGGACCTGGAGGCCGGCCTCGGCCAGCGTGGCGGCCGTGATCGCCCCGCCGGCGCCCGAGCCCACCACCAGGACATCCGCCTTCAGGCGCTCTTCACGCTTGGACAGCAGCATGCTCTTCGGCCAGCTCCGGCGCGAGCCGTGCCAGGACACAGGGGTGGTCCATGAACTGAAGCAGGGCGCAGCTTCGGATGAGACGGATGAGATCGCGGCCCAGTCGTAGCGGACTGCTGCTCCACAGCTCCAGGTAGCGCCGCTGGCGCGAGGCATCGAGCCGCTGGTAGGGCAGTCCATACGGCACGGCAGCGAGCAGGTTGAAGAGCTGGAGCGCCACTTCGTACGGCAGGCGCAGATAGGTTGGCATCGAGCCGATCTGCGCGAAGAGAAACGCCGCCACGTCACCTTCCACCCGGCAGCGCGCCTCCGGAGACAGGGCCGGCTCGGTCGGCAGCAGCGGCCGCGAGAGGTGCTTCAGCAGCTCTGGATGGACGAGACGGGGAACGAAGGAGAGCTGAATCGCGACGCTCCAACAGGGCAAGCCGTGAGAAGGAAGCCGCGGCAGGATAGCACATGGAGGCCTCTCCAGCGCTACCCGGCCGCGCAGGGCCGTGCCTGCTACGCGCCGGCGGACAGCTCCTCCAGGCGCCCCTGCTCCCTGAGGATGCGCTCCAGGATACCTGCCGTGAGCACGGTGGTCGGCATGCCCACGTAGGCGGTGGAGTTCAGGATGACCTCGAGCACCTCGCTCGGGGTGGCGCCGAACAGGAGCGCGCCCCGCATGTGGTTCTCGAGCTGCACCGGCTCGTGGAGCGCCAGGCAGTTGCCCACCATGACCAGCAGGCGCGTCCTGTCGTCGACGATCTGGCGCGGGTACATGTCGGCGTAGATGAAGTTGAACCAGAGCCGGAGGTACTCCGGATCGACCCGGTCGAAGCGTTTGATCGCCTCGTACCCCTGGTGCGACTGCACTCTTACACGACAACTGATGGCCGACCAGCCGTACTTCTCCAGCAGTTGCTCGCGCAACGCCGCCTCTTCCTCGTCCACCGGCGCGGGCCACTGCTGCCGCTCCACTTCGAGCGAGCGCTCAGGGGTGCGCCCCTCCAGCGGGAGCTGGGTGTCTGTCACCTCGTCCAGGCGGCCCAGCTCTCCGAGCACCTGCATGCAACGCCGCGCGCCGCGCCCGGCCTTCAGGTAGCCGATGTAGACGGTCGCCTGGAGGATGACCTCGAGCACCTCTCGCGGCGTCGCCCCGTGCTCGAGGGCGCTGGGGACCTGCCGCGCCAGCTCGTCCAGCTCGTCAAGACAGAGGAACTGTGCGATCGAGACGAGCAGGCGGGTGCGCTCGTCGAGCACCTTGCGGGCAAAGACGCCGCCATAGGTGAAGTCGAGCCAGGCGCGCGTGTAGTGCTGGTCGATCCGGTCGCGCCAGGCGACTTCGTCAAGGAAATCGCGCGGACGGAGCCGCATCCCGTTGTCAACGGCCCTCGCGCCGTACCTCTGCCTGAAGTGCTCGAGCTGGTCGTCGCTCATCAATGGCTCCCCGGAACCGAGTGAGCCGATTCTATGGAGGAACGGCGGCGGTGGCAAGAGCAGCCGCCAGCCTCTGCTCCC
>JADZDV010000503.1 GCA_020850915.1 Chloroflexota bacterium
CATCCAGGACCGGCTGAAGGACCGGGTAGGGCAGGCAGAGCGTGACGTGGCCGGTGACGCCGAGCAGCGCGACCTCCAGCGCGAGCCGGATGGTGCTCTCGCCCGGCAGGGTGACCTGGACGAACTCCGGGCTGAGGGTCGGCTCGCGCAGATCGGGCTCGACGGCGTAGACGCCGCTCCAGGCCTCGCGCAGGCAGCCGGCGAGCACGGCGCGGATCGTCCTCAGCAGGGCCAGCTCGATCTCGGTGAGCTCCCGGAGGATCGGGTTTGGCTGACCGCTCCCCCCGAGCAAGCGGTCCAGGATCGCCCGGGAGAGCCGCAGGTCCAGCTCGAGCACGATCTGACCTGGCAGGGGTGCGAGCGTGACGATGTAGAGAATGGTCGGGCTGGCCAGGCCGCGGAGGTAGTCGTCGTAGGTGACCTGCTCGACGTTTGACAGCCGCGCCTGGACGTTGGTCCGGAGGTAGGAGCCGAAGCCAGACGCCAGAAGGGCGGCGAAGGAGCCGAACACGCTCCGCAGCGCCCGGAGATGGTCTTTCGAGAACTTGTCCGGACGGCGAAAGTCGTAGTGCTTGACCGCGCGGCCTGTCGCGGCCGGGACCGGGGCGACCGTCGCCGGGGCGATGATGCGCCTGCCGGCGCCGGGGGCGCTGGTCTCGGGAGGGATCGTCTCTGAGAGGAGCTCGATCTCCTGCTGGGAAAGCGCCTGCATGCTCACGTCCTCACCCGCGCGCTCACTGGTGTTGGGGAGGCCGTCGTAGGGGCAGTGCCCCTACCGGGTAACTCGCGCGGCAATTGGTCCCGGACGCATCCCTGCAGTTGACTCACTGGCGATGGCTCACTGGATGATGAAGTCGGTGAAGTAGACGGCGAGCACCCGGTCCTCGCCGAGAACGGTGTTGAGGCGGCTCTTCAGCTCGTCTTTGAGTCGCTGCTTGCCGTCGTTGCTGACCAGCTCCCCCGAGGTCTTGGCGCTCAGGATGTTCGTGATCTGGTCGTCGATCGCGGCGGTCTGGCCCCGCAGGTCCTTGGCAAGCTCGTCCTGCTTCTTCTTGTACTCGTCGCCCTTTGGCAGCTCGCCCTGGAGGCCTTGGACGGCGACTTCGAGGACGATCGTCGTCTTGAGATAGCGCATCAGGCCGGTGTCCGCGAGGTTCACGATCCGCTCGCGCGTCGGGAAGGCGATACCGGCCGGCCCCTGCTCCTTCTGGGCCGGGCCATTCGGCTTCGACGCGGCTGGCGGATGGTCCGCCTGCTGGCCTGGCTGGCCCGGCGAGAGGAACGGCAGGGCCGTCGAGCCGAACTGCGCACCGGCGACGACGCCAGCGGCGAGGAGTCCCAGGCCGATGACGAGGGGGATCGCTTTCTTCACCAAGCCTTTCTTGGATGCTCTCCAGCGGGAATCGAGCTGGTCGGGGCTCGGGGTGCGAGCCCCGGGATCAGGACCACCACGTCGACACGACGGTTGCGCGCCCGGCCCTCGCGCGTGTCGTTGGTCAGGATCGGGCGGTTCTCCCCATAGCCGGCCGCGATCAGGCGGGCTGGCGCAAGGCCTCCCTGCTCGACGAGGTAACGAACGACGCTTGTTGCACGAGCCGCGGACAGCTCCCAGTTCGAGGGGTACAACTGGGTCGAGATGGGCGTATTGTCCGTGTGGCCCTCGACGCGGATCTCGTTGGGTGTCTCGCGGAGGCGGTCAGCCAGCGCGTCCAGCAGGACGAGGCCATCCGGTCTCAGATCGGCGCGACCGGAGTCGAACAGGACGTTGCCGGACAGGCTGATCACCACGCCGTCACGGGCGGGGCCCATGAAGACGTTCTCCCGGGCGCGGTCGGTCTGAGGCACGCGAAGGAGGGCGACCCGGAGCTGCTCCAGCGTGCTGACGAGCTGGTTGTCCGGGCTGGCCGAGGCCTGGACGACCGCCTGCTGGATGATGGAGGTCGGGACGGTGGAGCCGTCGTCGCCGTGCAAGCTGGCGGAGTCGTTGCCTTTCAGGATCTCGACGCGGAAGGCGCGCTGAAGGGAGCCCTGGAGCTTGGCGAACTTCGCCACGTCGGCTTTGGACAGGGAGTACATCACGACGAAGAAGACCATCAGCAGGGTAATCAGGTCGGCGTAGGTCAGCAGCCAGCGCTCGTTGTTCTCATGCGCCGCTTCGCCGTGTCCGCCGCGTCGTCGAGACACGGGTGCTCAGCGTCCCCCCGCCGCCGCGGCCGGGGCGGGGGGCCGCGTGGGGGCGGCCGGCTCGCCGCCCTTGGCCCGAGCGTTGGACCTCCGGGACGGCGCCAACTGCGCCTCGAGCTTCTCGCGCACGAGGCGCGGGTTGTTGCCGGCCTGGACGGCCAGGATCCCTTCGATCGTCAGCTCTCTGAGCCAGGCCTCCTCCGCGCTCTTGTGCTTCAGCTTGTTGCCGAGCGGCAGCCAGATGACGTTGGCGGACGCCACACCGTAGAGAGTGGCGATGAACGCCGTAGCGATGGAGTGGCCGAGCTCGGAGGGATCGTCGAGCCTGCTCAGCACGTTCACCAGGCCCATGACCGTACCGATGATGCCCATGGTGGGGGCGTAGCCGCCCATCGCTTCGAGCACGCTGTAGCCGGCCTTGTGGCGACGTTGCATGGCGTCCACCTCGGTCTCGAGCACCTCGCGCACCAGGGAAGGGTCGCTCCCATCCACCACGAGCAGGACGCCCTTGCGGCCGAAGTCGTCCAGCGACTCGGCCTCGCGCTCGAGGGCCAGGAGTCCCTCCCGGCGCGCCTTGTCAGCCAGTTTGACGAACGTGTCGATGATGGCGCTGGCGTGCTGAGGGCGGTCGAGAAAGGCGCGCCCGAGGCTTTTCGGGAGCTGCAGGACGCTCTCGATGGTGAAGCTAACGATCGCCGCGCCGATCGTGCCGCCAAAGACGAGCACGGCGGCGGGCACGTTCAACAGCGAGGCCAGCTCGCCACCCTCCAGAATGACGGACAGCAGGAGGGCGCCAATGCCGATGACCAGGCCGGGTAGGGTCGTCTTGTCCACGTGTGCTCCAGTGGCGGGGTCCGGTCAGCGGGCGAGCGGCCGCGGCGGCGCCGCTGGGACGAGGTCCGGGCGTGTGCGCTGCCGGTAGCTGATGACCAGCGCCACGACCTCGTCAAGCGGCTCGCGGACGATGAGCTTGGTGCCGCTGGTGAGGGACAGGACGGTGTCCGGCGTTGCCTCGATCAGCTCGATGAGCTCCGCGTTGACGACCAGCCCGGTCCCGTCAAGCCGTGACACTTTGATCATCGGCCGCCTCCACGAATCCTTGAGTCTGTCCGGCGATTCCGTGCGAGGAGTCCGTCGGACCGCGTGCAGTCTACGGCAGGCAGCGCGACATCCGGGAGGACGAACGGGCGCCCGGGCCGGGGCTAAGAGTCCCGCTGATGGCCGCCTGTTGGTACTGCCGCCACGAGGCGATGCCCAACCGCCTGGCGTGCTCAGAGCAAGGGTTGCTCCCGCCGCGCCGTCCTGGCACCGTCGTGACCCCTCCTCGTCACGAAGACCGCACAACTGACAAGCGAGTCCTCTCACCGTGACGCGGGGCGACGATAATGGTCCTGGATGGTTCCTCTCGCGGGCG
>JADZDV010000504.1 GCA_020850915.1 Chloroflexota bacterium
CCGTCTTGCACGACTCGCCTGCTCCCGTTCCTGGTCGCCCTGACCGTGCTGGCCGTTGCGCTCGCTGCTCCCGCGGCACCGCTCAGGGTCCAGGGCCGTTCGCCAGTGCTGGATCAACTCGCACGCGAGGTGAAGATCGGCCAGATGCTGATGGCCGGCGTGGTCGGATTGAGCCTGACCGACGACGCCCGCCACGCGATCTCGGATCTGCACGTGGGCAACGTCGTCCTGATGCGGCGAAACGTGGACGCGCCGCGCCAGGTGCCGCGGTTCACGCGCGATCCGCGGGCGGTGGCGACGCCGGCGAACGGCGCGGGGGTCTGCTTGTCGCAACCGACCAGGAGGGCGGACTGGTGCAGCGACTACGCTGTGTCGATGGGTTCACCGGCCTGCCAGACGCCGTGATCGTCGGCGCGGTCCGTCAGGAGGGACTGATCCGAGCATACGGGCGGATGATCGGCGGAGAGCTGGGCGCCGTCGGGGTCAACATGGACCTGGCGCCCGTCCTGGACGTGAACGACAGCTCCCACGACCCCGTCATCGGGCCGCGCTCGTTCGGCGCGACACCGGAGCGCGTGGAGACGGCCGGTCTGGCGTTCATCGCGGGCCTGCACGGCGCCGGCATCGCGGCGACTGGCAAGCACGTTCCGGGACACGGCAGCACCAGCACGGACTCCCACTTCACCCTACCAGTGGTCAACAAGGATCGCGCCGGTCTGGCTGCCGCGGAGCTTCGACTGTTCAGGGCGGCCGTCGGCGCCGGGATCGACGCCATCATACTGGCGCACGTCGTCTACCCGTCGTTCGATTCATCGGGCCTGCCAGCGACGGTCTCGCGGCCGATCGCGAGCGATCTGCTGCGTGGCGAGATGGGCTTCGCCGGCTTGGCCGTCACCAACGACATGGGGATGCGCGGCATCGCGGACCTCTATCCGCCGGAGCAGTCGGCCGTTCAAGACGTGCTGGCGGGCGCGGACGTGGTGCTGTGCGCCCGTCTTGACCCGCCGCGATCGTGCAAGCTAGATCTGCTCGAGCGGCTCCGCGACGGTCTGCCTTGGGCCGCCTCGGACGGCACGCTCCCAATGACGAGGATCGATGAGTTGGTGGCCCGTATCCTGGCTCTGAAGAGTCGCTACACGGTCGGCCCGGCGGGCGGCGCGGGCCTGGACCGCGTGGGCGGCACGGCGCACGCCCGCGTAGTGGGCGACATCCTCGAGGCCTCCGGGCGGCCGTGGAGGCCACGGCGCGACCGGCCGGTCAGCCTTGGCCTGGGCGCCTCAGGCGACCTCGCGTCCAGACCAGGGCCGGGGTGGCAGCTACGTGCTTGTGCGAGCAGCGCCCGCGGGTTTCACCGTACCTCTGGTCTAACGCGGTCGCCAGGAGACGATGCCAACGGTGCCCGGCTCCCAGCTAAACGCGTAGCTGCCGTCTCGCTCGGTCAGCCGCTCCTTCAGCACCTCGCGCAGGCGCTGGTCCTTGGCGCTGCCCGGCTGGACCCACGTCTGCCGGCGACCGAACTCCTGGGCCTCGTCCAGGCTCCGGTAGACCTGGAGGTCGCGCGGCGCGAGGCGCACCTCGAACGGCCGGCCGCGAGCAATCAGCAGGGTCAGAAGGTCCGGCAGGGCCGGCAGGGTGGCGCGCTCGACTCCGTGCACTGCCGGCCAGAGCGCGTCGAACGGCCAGGTCGGCTGGCGGTGGAACAGCATAGCGACGCAGAGGCGACTCGAGGCGTCCTCCATCGCGTCCACGAACGGCCCGATCTCCTTGATGTCGTAGCCGACGTGGGCGATGAAGGAGACATCAGCCCGGATGTCGACTGGCGCGGGCCAGCGCGCCTCGACGATCCGCACGTTGTCGATACCCTCGGCGGCCATGCCCTCACGCAGCACGGCCAGCATGCCCTGGGAGACGTCCAGCGAGATGACCTGCTTCGCCAGCAAGGCGATCGGCAGCGAGTAGCGCCCGCCACCGGCGCCAATGTCCAGCCAGGTGTCGGCCGGCTCGATCAGGGTGCGCAGGACGTTCAGCGCCGGCTCGTCCTGCCGCCGCGGGTCCTGGCGGAACCGCGCCGCGACAGGCGCATAGAAGTCCTTCTCTTCCGGCGTCTCGCGGTACTGGCCGACCTGCTCGTAGTTGGCACCCACGCGCCGCGTCCAGCGAGCCAGGAACTCGTCCAGCGGCAGCCGCAGTTGCTCCACCATCCTCACCCTCCACGCCGACCCGCCGCGACAGGACGCGGAACCTTTGTCGCGGCGCGATGCTGCGTTGGATAGTACCGCCCCGCCCGCGCCGGCGCACGCTCAGGCGTGGCGGGGGATCAGAGCGGTCCTGGGGGAACCCGGCACGACGACCGACCGACCGACCGGTTGCCCTGCCGAGGCCCAGGGGCAACGAGACCAGCAGAGGCCCCAGAGCGCAGAGATGCCGCCTCCACCGTTGACGAGCACCTGGATCCGCGTCTGATCTGGCACGCTGGAGACAGACGACTGGAACGTGACGTTGAAGGAGTTTGCACCCACGCGTCTGGAAGGGAGTACCGCGTCCGCGCGACCGTGTGCCCGGTGTGGTCCCCCAACCGGGGGTGTTCGGCGATTCGCTCCCTGGAGGTCGCCCTCCTCCGCCGGTGCGCGGCGTGTGCCAAGATAGGGAAGGCGTGTCGCGGCGACGGGTCGAAGGAGCCGCTCGCCGCCCCGGGCGGGGCCGATCGACGCGGAGGGCACCATGCCGAGCAGAAGAGACATCTCGTTCTACAGCGACGGTCTGAAGATCGCCGGCTACCTCTACACGCCCGACGACTGGCACGAGGGCGACCCGCCCCGCCCGGGAATCCTCTGTCTGGCGGGCTACAGCGGCATGAAGGACGTCTACCTGCTGCCCACGGTCGAGCGTCTGGCGCGCGAGGGCTGGTTCACCGTGGCGATCGACCACCGAGGCTTTGGCATCAGCGAGGGCAAGCGCGGTCGCCATCGGCCCCTGGAGCAAGCGCAGGACGCGTTCGACGCGCTGAGCTTCATGCAGACCGTCCCGGAGATCGATCCGGACCGGATTGGAATATTCGGAACCAGTTTCGGCGGGGCCAACGGGATCTGGGTGGCGGCGCTCGACGAGCGTGTGAAGGTGCTGGTTACCCGCGTCGCGGTCACAAACGGCGACCGCTGGATGCGACTGATCCGCCGGCCCTGGGAGTGGCGTGCGTTCAAGGAGATGATCGAGAGCGATGCCCGGCGGCGCGTGGTGACTGGCGAGCCGACGATGAGGCCGCTGCCGGAGATCATGCTGCCGGATCCTCACACGGCGATGGTGCTGCGAGAGCACCTCTCGAAGGGCGCCAACTTCGTCGGTGAGTACGATCTCGAGAGCGCCGAGGCCTGTCTCCGCTACCGGCCAGAGTGGGTTGTGGACAAGATCAGCCCGCGTCCGGTGATGTTCATCTACTCGGAGCTGGACAACCTGGTGCCGTCGGAGGAGCAGATCGCCTGCTACGCGCAGAGCGGCGAGCCGAAGAAACGGGTCAGGCTGCCGGGCGCGCAGCACTACGAGGCGTACGCATTCATCAATCCGGAGAAGAACGAGATCGGCACGCGTGAGGC
>JADZDV010000505.1 GCA_020850915.1 Chloroflexota bacterium
ACCGCATGCCGCCGACCGGCGGGGTGGTCGTCTGGAGCGCGACGGGCTCGTCGACGTCATGCGATGTGCCGTCTCGACCGGTGACGGTGTAGCGGAGGCGCAGGACGACGCGGTCCCCCGCGATCTCGTGGCTGTAGCCGAGGCTTGCCGTCCGCTCGCCGGTCGCGGCGTTGGTCCAGGTGAGCCAGCCGGACCCCGGCGACCGCCCGATCGCGCCCTCCCGCGCCAGCTTGCTCGCGCTCAGGATCACGCAGTCCTCGACGACTCCCTCCTTGTCGTGCCAGCCCCAGCGCCCGCTGCCCGAGCCGCCCATCACTGCCGTCCCTCCCGAGATTTTCCTAGATCATCGTGACCATTCAGGAGGGGGTCAGGCCAGGGCTGGGACGGGGGTTTGGCCTCTGAAGGCGTCGGCGAGCGAGGCGAGGATAGGGAGCGCCTGCTTGCGGAGGGTGCAGACGTAGCTGCGGATGGTGCAAAAACGGTCGAGGGCGGTCTTGGAGCGGAAGCAGCCGGAGATCTTCTGGCGGACCTTCATCATGCGGAGATCCCGCTCGGCCTGGTTATTGTCGAAGGGGACGCGGAGATCGGTCATGAAGGCGAGGGTCTCGGCCTGATGGGTGGAGAGACGCACGGCGAGGTTGCCGGCCGGGCTGCGTTTGGGGCGTCCCTGCTTGCCGCCGGCCGGTGGGGCGGGCGGATTCAGGCGAAGGCCCTCGGCGACCAGGTCGGTGTAGCGGACGGTCCAGGCCTGTTGGGCTTCGGGAGGGAGCGTCGGCACGCCAGCAGCACGCGCCCGATCGGCCGCCTCCTTGATCTCCAGCAGCAGCGTCGTGAGCCGGCCGGCCCAGGGCTGTGTGAGGTGCTCCTCAACGAAGATCAACTCGCGAAGGTGGTGCGCGTTGCAGAGCGCATGCGCACACTGCTCGTAGTGCCAGTACGACGCGAGGCCGTCATGAACCACCCGCCCCTGCACGGCTGGGAGCACCCCGAGCGCGTCCAACGCCTCCTGCCCCCGCTTCGGATGGCTGCCGTACCAGGTCAACCGATCGGTGCTGGCGACGTGCAGCCAGGTCAGCTTCCCGTTCAGGCTCAGCCCGGTCTCATCGGCGTGGACGATGGCCGCGGCGATCACCGCCTGCTGGATCGCCGCGACGACGTCAGCCACCGCGTCCGCGCATTGGGCCACCATCCGCTCCACCGTGCCATTGCCGATCGGGCAGCCGAACACCTCATCCAAGACCCGCCCGGTCCGCTCGACCGGCAGCAACTGCTCCTGGTGCAGATACACCGCCAGCGTCGCCACCCCGGGGCCGTACTGGACCGGCGCCCGCACGTCGGCCGGAAACGGCGCGGTCGTCGCCTGACCGCACCCCGGGCAGACGCGGGTTTCGGCCTGGTGCTCGACCACCTGCGCCCGCACCACCGGCAGGTCGATCGCCTGCCGACGCTCGGTCCCCAGCACCACGGCGGCCCCAAGGTCGTGACCGCAGTCCCCACACGTCACTGGCTGATGGATCACCACCTCGTCCGGCTGCCCGACCAGGGTCAGGGTGTGGCCCGGGTGCCCCGGCTGTCCACCAGGCCGACGCCCGCTCGTCCCGCGCAGACTCTTCGGCTCACGCTTCGGCGTCCCCGGCCCATCCGACGACGGCGGCTTGCTGCTGTTGTGGCTGTCCTTCGCCAGCCGACCACGCAACGCCTCGTTCTCGCTCCGCAGCGCCTTGATCTCCGCTTCCAGCAGCGCCACCCGCGCCGTGACCTGCGCCAGTGACTCGCTCAACCCCGCCACGAGCTGCTCGACCAGCGTCACCACCGCCTCGGGGCCGACGCCATATCCGTGCAGCGCTGCCTCGCGAAGCGACACCGTGTCCATGCCGCATGGTCTCACACCGCCTCAGCGCGTGCAACTGTCAACTCGCTTCGCCGTTGGCCCCCTCCTGAATGGTCACGCCCCAGCTGCAATAGTTGCGGCGACGACGTGGTCGTCTTCTCGAAAGTCGGCGGTGAACCGAGCGAGAATGGCCGGCGGGGGAACAGGCACGAGCAGCACGCAGGCGCTTGCCATCAGGAGCCGATGCGCGAGCATCGCCTCGCGTGGGGCCTTGTCGAGCAGGTTCCGCTCGGTTTCCCGGAGAACTGCTGGGGATGCACAGGCCCGCATGAACCCGAATTGGCAGATTCTGAGGAGGTATCCGGATCCGCCGGCAACGGACCTGGCAGCTACGAAGAGTGAAGACGCATCGAAAAACAGGAGTGATTGGCGATCGACGATCATTCGCTCTGGGCTGCCCTTGCCTTGACGTATGTGTCGAACTGGGTGGCAATCTCCTTGGCCCGACCCGTCAGACGGTCGGCCTCGTCATATTCGGCAATCTGTTCGTCCGTGAATCTTCGCAGCCGGACGTCGGGCCGAGTCGTCGTGGCCCAGAGCAGCGCCTCAACGTTGGGTTTCGGGATACGATAGTGGCGACCTAATTTCGAGGCCGTCAACTCACCCGAGCGGATGTAGCGGTAGACGGTCTCCCGATCCACCTGAAGGTACTCGGCAACCTGATCGGGAGTCATAACTTCGGGGGCGCGGTCCGTGTTCGCCATGACCGTATGCTCGCAGAGTTGAGGCGATCGGTCAACCTGGCCTGACGCTCCAGAGGCCGGCCTCACAGCGGATTGGTACG
>JADZDV010000631.1 GCA_020850915.1 Chloroflexota bacterium
GAGATGCTCGAGGTCAACGAGTTCCTCGTGCTCGACTTCATCCGCGGGCGCGACCGGACGACGCGACCCGAGATCTGCCGGGCGCTGGGCCTGGCGCCCTCGACCGTCGGGCGCATCGTCATGCGGCTTGCTGCAGAGGGGGCAGTGGTCGAGGAACGGCAGCCGCGACACGGACCGGGCAGGCCCCCCGTGTACATCTCGTTCAATCGCCAGGCAGGATGCGTCCTCGCTGTCGACCTCGGCGGGACGCTCTGCCGTGGCGCGGTGGCCGACCTGGGTGGTGACATCGTGGACCGCGACGTGCGGCCGACCCACGACCAGGGCCGGCCCTTCGACACCCTGCTGGCATCGGTGGCAGCGCTCCAGCGCATCGCCGAGAAACGTGGCCTCCCGCCGCGGGCCCTCGCCATCGGCGTCCCCGCCAGCATCGACCCCGACACGCTGCTCGGGTTCAGCGGCCCCGCGGTCGACTGGGAAGGCTTCGATCTCCTGCCCGCCCTGGTGCAGGAGATCGATCTTCCGTTCGCGGTGGAGAACGACGTCAACCTGGATGCGCTGGCGCAAGCGTGGCGGGGCGAGGCACGGCGGGTCAACGACTACGCGGTGCTCTCGATCGGCACGGGTGTCGGGGGTGGGGTGGTGACCGGCGGCCGCCTCCTCAAGGGTCGCCATCATGCCGGCGGCGAGCTCGGCGGCATCGTCACCGACCTGGGGATGTTGCGACAGCCGCCATGGCCGGGCGGTGCCCTGGAGGGGATGATCGCAGGGCCGGCCCTCGTCCGGCGCACGGCGGAGCTCCTGGCCGCAGCGCCGGCGGGGGACCCCGTGCGCACGAGCGAGCTGGCGACGGGAACGCCGAGCCCCGAGCGGATCTTCGAGACCGCCGCGGTCGGCGATCCGCTCGCCTTGCGCGTCATCGACGAGCTCATCGAGCACCTCGCCGTCGCCATCATCGGGATCGGCGCGATCCTCGACCCGGAGATCATCATCCTCGATGGTGGCATCGGGAGGTCGATGGGCCCGTACCTGGGAC
>JADZDV010000506.1 GCA_020850915.1 Chloroflexota bacterium
AGTCGTGAGCCTGGGCCGGTCGGGTTGCCCGGTTCCGACCATGGAGGGACCAGCGGAGCGCGCCCTGGCTGCCAGCATCCGTGGGCCGCGTCACATCGTCAAGGCCACCAGAGCCGGCGCGGACCTTGCGACCATGCCCTCCAAGGTGCTGGAGGCGCCCGCGGAGCATCCGCGACGGGCAGAGGGATTGAACGCCTCCTGAGCTCGCGATCCGTCGTACCAGTACGATCCCGACCGCTGTCAGCAGCAGCCAGCTTGTAGCTCGGCGATCGCCCCGGCGCGGCTCGTCAGGTGGTTCGTCAGCTCTGCCGCCCACTGGACAGCGCCGCCTCCGCCGCGTCATCCTTCACCCTCCGATCGGCCGGTACTGGCCGGTCCCGCCCGCCCACCTTGACGCTTCTCGACCTGAGCGCGTTGGCTGGCGCGGGCCCCAGCCAAGGGAGGAAGCATGGCCTCGACGATCATGGTCACTGGCGGCACCGGCTTCGTCGGCACCTACATCACCCGCGCCCTGGCGATGGACGGCCACCGCGTCATCACCTACGACATTCGTCCGCCGGCCCCTGAGCTCATGGCCGTCCTCCAGCCCGTCGCCGGCCAGGTCCTCTACGAGAACGGCCAGATCACCGATCTCGCCCGCCTGCTCGAGATCCTCAAGCGGCACCGCGTCGAGCAGGTTGTCAACAACGCCGCTCTCTTCGACGTCCCGCTCTCTCTGGAGCAGCCGGCCATCACTTACACCATCAATGTCAACGGCCTGATCAACGTCTGCGAAGCTGCTCGCCTGCTCGGCCTTGGGCGAGTCGTCCAGGCCAGCAGTGGCGCCGTCATCGTCGCCAAGCGCAGCGAGCCGATCGACGAGTACCACCCGATCAGCGATCCAACCATGGGTCACTCCAGCGCCTACGGCGCCTCGAAGGCGATGGCTGAGATCGTCGGTATGGCCTACTATGAGCAGGGCGTGGACTTCCTCGCCCTGCGCTACTCCGCCGTCTACGGCTTCGGCATGCGCTCGCCGATCCGCCTCAAGCCGCTGGTCGAAGGCGCGGTCCACGGCCAGCCGGTCCGCATCCCCACCGGTGCCAGCTTCCTGAGCGACTTCACCTACGTTCGCGACCAGGCCCGGGCCGTCCGCTGCGCCCTCACCGCCGACTCCAGCAAGCTCACCCAGCGGATCTACTCCGTCTCCGGCGTGTCGGCCCACACCACGGCCGAGGTTGCCCGGATGGTCCGCGAGCTCGTGCCTGGCGCCGACATCGAGGTCGGTGAGGGGATGACCGAATGGGACGCGAAGGACAACCTGAAGCGCGCCCCGCTGGACGTTGCGAAGGCCGAGGCCGACCTTGGCTACTGGCCGAGGTACGACCTGCGCCGCGGACTGGCCGAGTACGTCGAGCTGCTGCGCGCCCATGAGGCCGGCCTGCCTGAGCGCCTGGCCCAGCTTCTGGAGTGACCGCTCCCCTTTCGGACATCCGAATCCACCGAACCGGGAAACGTTAAGATAGACCAGACTCGCTAGCCCTGCCCGGCCTGCACAGAGCGAACGGCAGCGAAGCGAACGGGCCTGCCCGGGAGACCACATGGAAGAGCTTCGGCTCGTCGTCGACCTCGTCCTCGCCGTGCTCGCGGCGCTGGGCGGCGGCATCCTCGCGCAGCGTCTCGGGCAGCCTCAATTGCTGGGCTATCTCGCTGGCGGCGTCGTCATCGGACCGTTCACCCCGGGACCCATCGCCGACGTCCACACGGTCCAGGTCCTGGCCGAAATCGGTGTCGCCTTCCTGATGTTTGCTCTCGGCGCAGAGTTCTCCCTGCCTGAGATCCGCAAGCTCGGCCGCGTCGCCACGGTGGGCGGCCCGATCCAGATTCTTGGCACCATGGCGATCGGCCCGCTGGTGGCGCCCATGCTCGGCCTCTCCACCGTCCAGGGGCTCCTGATCGGCGCGGTGCTCGCCCTGTCCAGCACGGTTGTGGCGCTGAAAGTCCTCATGGGCCGAGGTGAGCTTCAATCGCTCCACGGACGGGTCGCCATTGGCATCCTTCTGGCCCAGGATATCGCCGTCGTTCCGATGGTCGTGATCCTGCCGACCATGGCGGGTGGCTCGGAGTCGCTCCTGGCCGATCTCGGCCTGGCGTTCGTCAAGGCGGCCGCCGTGGTGCTCGGCGGCTTCGTGGTTGGCACGCGGGTGGTGCCGCGACTGCTCAGCGTCGGCGCCATCGGCCAGTCGCGGGAGCTGTTCCTGCTGAGCGTCGTCAGCCTGGCCCTCGGCATGGCGCTGCTCACCAGCTTCGCGGGCCTCTCCCTGGCGTTCGGCGCCTTTCTCGCCGGGCTGATCGTCGCCGAGTCCGAGTACCACACCCAGGTCGTCGCCGAGGTGCTCCCCCTGCGGGACCTCTTCGTGGCGCTGTTCTTCGTCTCGGTCGGCATGTTGATCGACCCCTCCGTCCTCGTCACCCAGACGAGCCTGGTGATCCTCCTGGTGAGCGTTGCCGTGCTCGCCAAGCTGGGAATCGTCGTCGGCGTCGGGCGTTTCCTGGGCCTGCCAGGGCGCACGGCGCTGCTGGCCGGCCTGAGCCTGGCCCAGGTTGGCGAGTTCTCCTTCGTCCTGGCTCGCCTCGGCGTGGACGTTGGCGCGATTCCCTCGTCCACGTTCTCGCTCATCCTCGCGACCGCTCTGGTGAGCATTCTCCTCGCGCCGTCGCTCATCCGCACCGGTCCGGGCCTGCTCGCCTTGCTGGAGCGCCTTCCCGCTGCTGGTCGGTGGTTCCGCCAGCCGCTCCAGGCCGACCTGGCACCGGAGGAGGCCCGCCACCACGCCGTCATCTGCGGCTTCGGACGGGTCGGCCGCGAGCTGGCGGATGCGCTCGACCGGCGTGGCTTCCGCTACCTGGTAGTCGAATACAACCCCTTCGTCGTGCGGGAGCTCCGGGAGCGCGGCGTCCCTGTGGTCTACGGCGATACCGCCAATCCGGCCGTCCTGGAGCACGCGCACCTGGAGGCATCCACCCTGCTCGCGGTGCTGATCCCGGATGCTCGGACCGCGGAGCTGGTCACACGGCGCGCGCGCGCCGCCCATTCGCGCCTCTTCATCGTGGCGCGTGCGCCAGACGCCGAGCAAGTTGCCCGCCTCCGCCAGGCGGGCGCCTCTGCTGTCGTCCAGCCAGAGTTCGAGGCCGGGCTGGAAGTCATCCGCCACGCCCTGCGTCGCTACGGGATTGGCAGCTCCGAACTGTTCAATGCCATGGCGAGCCGCCGCGTCGCGTTCTACCGGCCGATCGCCCCGCTCGCCGCGGAGTAAGTGGGCAGTCCCACAGGCGCCCAGCGGCTTCGGCGATGAAGCTGCTGGGCGCCTGTGGTCCACGGGGAGGACGCTGGCGCCCTCGCCGCCTCGCGAGCGTCCTCTCCGTGTCGGGCGCCGGACCTCCTGGTGGAGGCCCGGCGCGAGCGGTGGTGCTTACCGCAGCAGGGACAGGATGGCTTGCGGCCCCTGGTTCGCCTGGGCCAGGATCGCCGTGCCCGCCTGCTGCAGGATCTGGTTCTTCGTGAAGCTGACCATCTCGGCAGCCATGTCCGTGTCCCGGATCCGGCTCTCGGACGCCGTCAGGGTCTCGTTCGAGACACCCAGGTTGGCGATGGTGTGCTCGAGGCGGTTCTGCGCCGCGCCAAGACTGGCCCGCTGGGCCGAGACGATCGTGATCGCCGAGTCCACCGTGGTGATCAGCGCGGAGGCGGTGGCCTGGCTGGTGATCGTCGAGCCGGTGAGCCCCAACGAGGCGACGCTCATCGAGGTGAACGCGACGCTGATCTCCTGGCCCTGGTCTGCGCCGACCTGGTACTTCGCTGAGCCGTTGGTCGCGGCCGTGATGACCGTCTGGGTGTTCAGCGCCGTGGCCAGGTTGGCGGCGGTTGCGCCGGTGCCACCGCTGTTGGTCGACGTGATGGTGAACTTCACGCCGAGCTTGTCCCAGTTCAACGTCTGGACCAGGTCGCCGTTCACCGGGGCGTTGACTGTGACGTTCTGGGTGAGCGTTCCGTCGCTGAGTGTCAGCACGCCACCCGAGGCGCTCAGGGTGTAGGTGGTGGACGCCTTGGCATTGCTGACGTCCAGGTTCGTGATCGCGTAGGTCGAGGTGTTGCCACCGCCGCCCGCGCTGCCGGAGGCCGCCAGCGTACCGGGGGTGCCCGTCGAGCGCGTGGTCGCCAGATTGCCCGTCAGCAGCGCCTGGCCGTTGAACT
>JADZDV010000507.1 GCA_020850915.1 Chloroflexota bacterium
GGCGGACTTCGCATGAGCCGAGCGACGATCGCGCATCTGAAGCGCCGCCTCGGCCTGAGCCTGGGGCTGGCGAGCATCTGGGTCTGGGGCCTGCTGCTGATCCGGATGGCGCGGGACGGCCTGCTGCCGCTCGAAGTCTGGTTCGGCTACGGACTGTCGTTCCTCCAGACCGCCGTGTACGCCTATCTCGGCATCCTGATCCTGGCGCTGTGGCGGCACGAGGGCTCGACTGGGGAAGGCACCGCGCCGCCAGTCGCCGACAAACCCGACCGTCTCCGTCGATTCCGGCCAGCGCTCAACGCGATCGGGCTCATCGGACTAGCGACCAGCCTGGTGAGCATCGCCGCCTGGCTGCTGCTCCGCTATCCCGGGCCTCAAGCCGTCCCCGGCACGATCGCCAGCGGCGTGCTGGTCCTGATGATCCTGGCCGTCGTGGCCCTCTCGACCTACCTCGCCAGGGACGCGCGCTAGCGCATGCTGGTGCCATCGCGGGGAGTCGAGCGCTGCCAGAATCCCGCCCTGCGCGGTCTGAGCGGCTGCTAGCGAGTCTCCGACACTCGGCCGAGCTCCCTGGCCACCGCGGAGACCAGAAACGAATTGATGCTCACGCCGTCCTGTTCCGCTGCTCGGGCGGCCTGAGCGTGCAGGCTCTTTGGGAGCCGCAGGAGCACTCGGCCGCTATACGCTGCCGGTCGCTGGCCAGGCTCGGGGATCGGAAGGTGACGCTCGAGGGCAGATTCGAAGTACACGCGCTTCGCATCCTCGATCGCGGTGGCAAGTCCCTCCCAGGTCTCGCTACCGGCAGCCAGCCCCGGCAGCTCAGGGAACTCCGCGGCCCAGTAGTCCTCATCCCAGTAGATCTCCGCCCGGTAAGGCAGCCGCATCTAGGTTTCCACGGCCTTGGGAGCCGCTGCGTCACGCGCCGTCATCGCCATCCTGGTCCTCCTCCCCCGCCTGCTCTTGCTGCTCCTGAAGCTGCTGCACTTCATCGATCGCCACGAGGGCCTTGCGCACGTAGACTGCCAGCACGAAGGGACGCCGGGGATCGATCGGCAGCGGATACGGCAACAGATCGTGCTCGAACACCCAGTGGTCGCCCTTCCCGGAGCGTCCCACGAAACCAAGACTTTCGAGCCCGGCCCGCGGCTCGTCAAAGCGAACTTGCCGCGGGTTCTGCCGCATCCGCGCGATCCGCTTGTCCCGCTTAACCACCCGCCCTCCACAGAGGATATGATATCAGATACGATATCAGGCTACAGGGGGGGATCTGGGTGTGGCTCCGCTCGCGTGTTCACGACCGCGCCCGGCGCTCAGACAGACCGGGCGATCAGCCGGAGCAGGCCCGGCAGGCGCCTTCGATGGCGAAGTGCGCCAGGTCCGCCGTGAAGCCGTACTTCTCCAGGATCTCGCGGCCAAGCGGCTCGAGCACCCGGACGTCCAGCTCCTGCTCGGCCCCGCAGTGGCGGCAGACCAGGTGCTGGTGCACGCCCTCCTCTGTGCGATGATAGGCAACTCCATCGCCGAAGTGGGTGTGCGTGACGTACCCCAGCTCCTGAAGCAGCTCGAGCGTGCGGTACACGGTGGAGATGTTAACTCGGGGGAATCGCCGCGTCACACGCGCATACACCGCTTCGGCCGAGATGTGACCCTGCATCGACTCTATCGCCTCGAGGATGAGCTGCCGCTGTGGGGTCATCCGCTGGCCGCGGTGCCGCAGCAGTGTGCCAAGGTCGTTCTTGATGTCTGTGGCCTCGTCTGAGCGCATGCGGAGATTCGCCGTCCGCCGTCAACCGTGATAGCCGGATTGTAGGAGACGTTCCTCGCGGTGGACAATGGTGGGGCAGGAGACGTGGGACGCCTCCTGCGCGCCGTGCGCGCGACGTCGGTCGGGCAGCCAGACTCAGCCAGGGGAGGGCCTCGTTCAGTGAGCGATCAACCAGCCAGCCTGCCTTCGGTGGGCTCTCAAGCGCCGATGTTCCGGCTGCCGTCGAGCGGCGGCGGCGAAGTCTCGCTGGATGACTTTCGCGGCAAGCAGGCCGTCGTCCTGTATTTCTACCCGCGTGACGATACGCCCGGCTGCACCAGGGAGGCCTGCGCCTTCCGCGACCTGAAAGGTGAGTTCGAGCGCAAGGGAGCCGCGATCCTCGGCGTCAGCACCGACAACGTCGCCTCGCACGATCGCTTCAGCGGGAAGTTCGGTCTGAACTTCCCGTTGCTGGCTGACATCGACGCGAGCGTCTCCAGAGCCTACGGCGTGTACGGACCGAAGCAGATGATGGGCAAGAGGTTCCAGGGCATTCACCGCACGACCTTCGTCATCGACAAGGACGGCCGCGTCAAGGCCGTCTTCCCGGACGTCAAGGTAGACGGTCACGCCGACGAGGTGATGGCGGCGCTCGGCTGACCGCGAGCTGTTGGTCCTCAGACGATGGGCGCGGCCACGGCTGGGTCCGAAGATCAGGCCGCCCCGCGACGTCCCGGGATCAATGGCTGGCCGCCGGCGCGCCGCTCAGCCGCCCAGAAAGCACCGGCGTTCATCCCGATCGCGGCGCCGACCAGCCACCAGCCTTGCTGGCCAATGCTGGCTTGAACGGCAAATCCCAGGATTCCGCCGATCGCGCCGACGACCACGACGGCGGCATACATGGCCCCCATGGCGCGAAGCACCGGAGCCCTCATGCGTCGCGGGACTCCGGCTCGGAAGCGGCTGGCAGTCGCTTGCCGCCGTTGCACAGGCGGATGATCGCCTCGCTGATGAACCAGCTGGCGGGCGTGCCGCGGCGTACCCGCGACGGCTTGCGCGCTCCGTCAGGCTGCAGCTCTTCCGCCGGCGCTAACGACAGCGCGTACACCCGGCGCGGGCCCGGCTGGGGTCTACCGCCGTGGTTGCCCTGGGCTGAATGATTGGGCCGAAAGAGGAACATCAGGTGACACCATATCGCATGTCGGGCCGTGCGACGCTCTAGGCCAGAGTATTGTGTCATCACCGCGCGCCCGGGTCAACCGAGGCCCACTCATGGGCGCGCCCGAACGATGTCGCAGCGTGGTCGACAGACCGGCGGGGCCGTTCCAACACAAGTCGGTCGCGCCCGCGGCTCATCCAGTCGGCCTGAGGCGTGCGCTCGTTCGTTCTACCTCTGGACACGAAGTGGCTGCTACGCTGGCTGTCGCCGGAGGATCCGAGCGCAGCGAGACGTCGTACACTTTCTGCATCGCCGTTCAGCCACACGACGATCCGTCACAACGTTCCAGCGCGCAGGGAGCGATGAGGTCAGGGGGCATTCGATTGGGAGACTGTCTACGAGCGATCGGCGCGGCCGCGGCGAGAGCGATCAAGAGACCCGTGCCGTGGCGCACGCTGTGCGCCGGGCTCGCACTCTTCAGCCTCAGCGCCGGCCTGGTCCGCGCGGACGCGGACGCGCAGAAGGCCGTCCTGGATCAGACCTCGATCGTCCGGCAACTGCCTGTGCTTCAGGACGTGCCGCTCGATTTCATCGATAAGACCCGCATGCGCGCGAACCTGCTCTCCGACGATCAGACCCCCGAGGCGATCGCGGAGGAGGAGACGAGCCGCCGGCTGCTCGTGCTGCTCGGATTGATTCCGCCCGACATGAATCTGCACGCCACCCTCACCGACGTGCTGGGCCAGGCGATCGCCGGCTATTACAGCAGCAAAGAGAAGAAGATGTTCGTCGTGGGTGATCCGAACGCATTCGGCCCCGAAGCGCGCCTGACACTCGCCCACGAGTTCACCCACGCGCTCCAGGATCAGCACTTCCACCTCGAGGAGATGCGCGCGAGTGTCAAGGACAAGAGCGACCGCTCCACGGCGATCACCTCGCTGATTGAAGGCGACGCGGTGGTGTCCTCGTTGCTCTACTACCGTCAGTTCCTCTCGGCCGCCGACCAGGCGAGTCTCGCGGCCTCGAGCAGCTCCGGCCCCAACCCGTTCGCAACCGTCCCGCTTGTGATCAAGGACAGCATTCTGTTCCCGTACCGGCAGGGAGTGGACTTTGTCAGCGCCCTGTACCGTGCTGGTGGCATCCCGCGGATGAACCAGGTCTGGGCCGACCCACCCACCTCCACCGAGCAGATCATCCATCCCGAGCGCTACCTCCAACGCGACCAGCCGGTCGACGTCCAACTGCCAGATCTCGCCCCGGCTCTGGGTGACGGCTGGTCGGTGAAGGACAGCGATACGCTGGGCGAACTGGACTTTCACAACCTCCTGGCTACCTACCTCGACACGAGATCGGCCGACAGCGGCGCAGCCGGCTGGGGTGGCGACCAGTACGCCTACCTGGAAGGGCCCAACGGGGCGCAGGCGTTCGTCTCGTCGTCGGTCTGGGACGACACCGGCCAGGCGCAGGAGTTCTTCGGCGCGTACGTGACCAGTGTCCGAGTACGGTTCGGGCATGCCGCGTCTGCTCAGAGCGATCAGCCGACCGCCAAGCTGTGGGCCACGCCCGGCGGGCTCCAGCTCGTCCAGATCAGCGGCAACCGCGTCCAGATCATCTATGCGCCGGACCAGGCCGGGCTCGACCGGCTGACCGCCGCACTCCAGACTCCTGTCCCCGCCATCGTCTGACCCATTCCCTGAGGCAACCCCTGGTCCGTCAATCGGAGGAGGGCCCCGCCCGCCCGTCTTGACGGCCTGGGCGGGCCGGGCCTCCGTCCGACACGTATCTGCTATCGGCCGGACCCGCGACCCGGCCAGCCCCGGCACCCTTCCGCGTGATAGGCTGCGTGCGCGGGCTTGAGCTGCTCGCGCAGGGGTGCTGGGGCAACACGTACGAGCGACTCCATTCCGGGCGCGTTGGCTGGCGCTCAGCGGACGGGCGGCCGCACTGAAGGGAGAGACAGGTGCTTCTCGAAGGGAAGGTGGCGGTTATCGCCGGCGCCGGCAGGGGCATCGGACGAGCGATCGCACTGGCGATGGCCGGGGAAGGTGCCGCGGTGGTCGTCACTGACTACGGTGTCAGTCTGGACGGCCGCGAGCCGTCCAGCGAGCCGGCGAACGAGGTGGTCGCGGCCATTCAGAGCGCCGGGGGTCGGGCGGTAGCGAACGCCGAATCGGTCGCGACGATGGCAGGTGCGGAGAGCATGGTTCAGGCCGCGCTTGGCAGTTTCGGTCGGATCGACCTTCTGGTCAACTCGGCGGGCATTCTCCGCGACCGCATGTTCCACAACATGAC
>JADZDV010000508.1 GCA_020850915.1 Chloroflexota bacterium
GGTAACGCAAGGTTAACGGCGCGTCAACGGAGCGCGGTCTATTTCCAGAGCGCCCGCGCCGTTCGCCTGAGCTGCCCCGCCTATCGCGTTCGACCGGGCGCTCTGGCTCAGCCGCTCAGTCGGCGATCAGCCGCTCCAGGGTGGGGCCGTGCTCGGCGACGAGGCGGAGCACGTACTCGAACCGCGTCTGCTGCTCAGGTGTCAGCTTTCCGGCCTCGGCAAGCCGCCGGACGCGCGTGAGCCGCTCGCGAGAGATCGGCCAGTCGAAGATGAAATCGAGCTGGGAGTTCTCGTCCCAGTCGTCCCACTCGGCGGCAAGCTCAGGCATGGCTTCCCATTCACGGATGAGCCAGTCGATGTCGTGATCGATTCTCGATTGATCGTGAGGCTGATCGACTACTTGAGCCATAGCATCCCACTCGGCAAATCCAGCGTACGCAGGCTGGAGGACATATACCCAGTTCGGATGATACCGTGGGTAGCTGAGTAGACGACTACCAGGTTGGCCTCCATATCCTGGCCCCATCGTTCCATCAGCACCACCACATCGGTCTGCGTGATAGCTATGGTCACTGCGTCGCCCCGACGCTCGTAGACGCCAAGCCGGGCGGTGGGGTGCCGAGTTGCCCGTGAGAGATCTGCGATGTATTCCAGCGGAGTCGTCGATTGCGACCACTGACGCTCTTTTATGAGGCGCTTCACGAAATGATAGGTCAGCGCGTCGGTTCGCGCACCCAGGGGACGCCCCTGGTACACGACATGCCGGTCTGCGACAGGCACACGCACATTACGGGCGTTAAACGCGGCCGTGGCCATTCGATTCACGATCGCCGCGACTTCCGGTTCCGAGACCCGGCGTGCTGTGAAGATGATTTCGACGATGAGCCGATCGACAGGATGCTGACTCGGGCTCCGGGGGGCTTCAGCCACGCGCCAGGCTACTCGTCATCCGGATCAACGTCGTAGCCGATGTCCTCGAGGCCGCGGCCGCCGAAGCCCTGGCCGGGGGGTGGCGGGGGCGGGGGAGCCGCTTGATCGCGGGCGCGCCGGGCCTTGTTCTCGGCGGAGAACCAGTCTGTCCACACCTTCGGAGCATCGATGTCCTGGCCGCCATGGGTGGAGAGACGCTCCCGGACAGCCACCATGACAGGCGCGTGGAGGCTGGAGCCGAGGACGATCGCCTGGCCGCGCGAGAGGGCCGGTAGCTCGTCGAGCGCCTCGCGGGAGGCCGATTCCACCGCCTGCGCCACCGTCTGCTGGTCGATCGGGTTCACGATGCGCATCACGATCTGGGTCATGCACTGGCTCAGGACGTCCGAGTCCAGCTTGCCCGGCCGCTGGGAGATCAGCCCGATGCCGATGCCGAACTTGCGGCCCTCCGCCAGGATCTGACGCAGGATTCGGGCGGAGACGACCGGCTCGCCATCCGTACCGGCTGGCGCGAAGGTATGGGCCTCTTCCAGCAGGACGAAGACGGGGTAGGGCAGGTAGAGGTCGTCGCGCTGATCCAGGGTGCCTCGAACGGTGCCCTGGCGCCCGTCGAACAGCCGTCTCAGGAGGACGCTGGCGACGACGCGCTGCTCGCGCACGTCGGCCTCGTCCAGCGGGACGACCGTGCACTGGCCAGGCTTCAGGACATCTGAAAGCTGCTGATGCGCGGCCTCGTTGAAGATCCGGGAGCTGCGATCCAGGTCCACGAGGCGCCAGCGGAGCGCGCTGGCGCTCCCGGCAAGGGTGGATCGATCGCCGTCGTACCTCTCGCGCAGCTTGTCGACCACGGCCAGCAGATTGTGGAAGGTCCAGCGCTCCTCGCCGCCGCGGCCGATCCCCTCCTTCTGCACCATCTCGTACGCCTCGCGCAGCACGCTGTACATCGGCTCGCTGAGGTTGGGCAGCAGGGCGCGGAGGTCGCTCAGGCGCAGGGCCGAGTGACGGATCTTGACCTGGTCTGGTTTCAGGATCTCGATCCGGGCCCGGTAGTCGCCGTCCGCGAACTCCGGCCGGTTCTCGAGGCCGCTGAGGGTCCGGTACTCGCCGTGCGGGTCGAGGACGAGGATCGAGGCGCGGGTAGCGGGCTTGAGCAGCTCCTCGATCAGGACGCCGGCGGTGTAGCTCTTGCCGGCGCCCGTGCCGGCGATGATGGCGAGGTGAGTGCTGGTGAACTCTCGCGCTGAGAGGACGATCGGCACCTCGCCGGCCTGGCGGGAGAGCATCCAGCCCAGCTCCACGCCGCCCATCTGGCCCGGCTGGCGCTTGTTCAGCACCTGCGCCAGGGTGGCGCTGGGCGCCAGGAAGATGGGCGAGCCGACGCGCGGCGGGATGCGCGGATTCACCAGGCCTCGGTGGTTGTCCCAGTAGCCGACGACCGAGGCGGTCACCTCGAACAGCTCGCAGCTTTCGCCGTCGTAGCCCAGCATCCGAGCGACGTCTGCCGGGGCGATGCTTGGGTCACCGAGATAGGCGTCTGGATAGAGCCGGACCGCCTCGCGGCCGATCACCCGCGCCAGGACGTCCTGGCCGAGCGCCTGGTAGAAGACGAACTCTCCGTTCTTGACGAGCTGATCCGTGTCCGGGGTGATGAAGGTGAACTCGTGCGGCCGAGCGCCCGGGCCCTTCGCCGTCCCGACGCGCACGGCCTCCGGGGCGGGCTGGACGCTGGGCGTCGGCTGGGCGGACGTTGGCGAGACGGCGGCCGGTTTGGGAAAGGGGCGCACGTTGGCCGGCAGGTCGGTCTGGCCGTTGAGGTCGCCCGGGCGGGGAGACTCGCTCATACGCGCGCTCCAACGGTACTCTGCCAGTCCACGTGCTCGCGGACCAGCTTCAGGGTCCGCCGCTCGTGCTCGTCCGCCGTGGCGAGCAGGCTGTCGATGGTCGCCATCGCGAGGCTGGCGCCGAGCGGCCCGGCGAGCTGGAGCAGACGCGGCAGGTAGGCGAGCCGCAAGGCGCCGTCGGGGCGGTGGAACTCGACCACCTCGTCCGGCTCGAGCCGCCGCGCCTCGGCGCCCACCTCGGCCGCGAGCGGCGGCACGCGGTGGGAGATGCCGCCGCCCGCCTGCTGCCGCTCGCCGAGCACCGCGACGCCGACGAGCACTGCCTTCTCGTCCAGGTAGTCTGGCGCGAAGACGGCGGTCTGCTCGCGCGGGGAGAGCCGCGGCCCGCCGGAGCCGTAGTCCGGGTTGACCAGCAGCGTGGTGTAGACCACCCCGACCAGCTCCCGCTCGCCCTTGACAGGGATGGCGACGAAGGTGCCGAAGGCGTGGTCGGCCGGATCGGGCGGATCGTCGAGGTCCGCGGCACCGTAGACGTGGACGACGTAGTCGACGTGGTCGTTGCTCTTGACGACTTTGCCGAGGCGGCTGCCCATCAGGACGTCTGCCAGACGTGACAAACGTCGCGGGGACGAGGACAACCGGCCGCTTTCATTCCGCTCAGTCCCTCCTTCGACGCTTTCTGGCAGCCGTCGGGACGATCTCCCGGCGCAGGTCCTCCTGGTCACAGAAGCGCTGCACGGCGCGCAACACGCGCTCGCGGTCGGCCACAGCCAGCACGGCGGCGGCGTCTGCCGTCTCGATAGCGTACGGATAACCGGCGGCGGTTGCAATGACCTCCGCCCGCACGACGTCCGCGACGTGATCCAGCAGTCCCGCTTCGACCACCCAGCGGGGGACGTCCAGCCGCGCGGGGGGCCGGTCCGAGGTGGTCTTGAGGTAGGTGAAGCAGACCTCGCGGCTGAGCGAGCGCTCGTCGGTGGAGGCGCGATAACGCTCCAGCACGTGATCGTCCCGCGCGCAGACGAACGCCTTGGTGCGGTCGCCCCACTGCATGCGGGGGGACAGCATCGGGGCGTCGCGGATCGTGTCGGGTAATGGCACGTGAGTCAGGCGGGCGGTCAGGGAGACGAGGTCACGCGCCTCGCTGGTGTCGGTGAAGCCGACGACCGGGATGCGAAGCTGCTCCGAGGTCTCCAACAGGCGGATCATCCCCTCGACGTAGCGATCGCCCAGCGGGCGGGGCATCTCGTTGGTGAAGCTCAGAACGAAGGTGCCGTCGAAGAACAGCACCGGCGGCCGGTCGCCGGCGGAGGACTCGGCCAGATCCTGTATGGTGAGGCAAAGCTGCTCGCACTCCAGCAGGAAGCGGCGCAGGCCGACGTCGGCCTGGCTCGTACCGGGCAGGGCCACCACGACGCGGGCGTCCTTCTCGTGCCGCTGGGCCGGGGCGTGCGGATTGCGGAACCAGGCGACCTGGACGAAACCGATCGGCAGGGTGTGGTCCTTGGTGGGGCGGATCTCGCTGCCGTCCACCGCCACCGTGGTGACCCCGGCCAGGCAGGCCTCCGCCCAATGGCGAGCGCCCTCGTGCGACGTCCAGCGCCGACCGAAAGGCAGGAACCAGTCCGTGGAGCGCTCGTACTCCACGGACGGCAGCGCGCCGGGGTTGGGGTGGTCGAGCAGCGCTTCGAGCTGGGCTCGACTGAGCGGCTCGATCTCGCGCAGGGCGCGGTCGAAGGCGTTCGCGTCGCGGCTGAGCTGCTGCTGCTGGCGGCGCAGCTCCCCGCGACTCGCTTCCAGGGCGACGGCCAGGCGCTCCGGCCAGAACGCCATCAGTCGATCCGCACCACGGAGCGGCCCTCCTCGCTCGCGACCCGGATCGCCGTGCCGTACAGCCCATCGAAGGCGTCGTCGTGCGAGATGACGACCATCTGGTTGAAGACGGTCAGGCCCTGGAGCTGGCGGGCGAGGTTTGCCCGGCGCTGCTCGTCCATGTTGGTGGTCGGCTCGTCCAGGAAGGCGACGTCCAGGGAGGAGAGGTCTCGCAGCAGGCCGAGCCGCACCGCCACGGCGGCGGCCATCTGCTCGCCGCCGGAGAGCTGCTTGAACGTCTTCTGCTCGCCACGCACGGTGGCGACGATCTCGTAGTCCGGGGTCCACTCCAGGCGGACGGAGTGATCGCCCAGAATATCGGCGTTGATGGCGGAGGCGGTCTCGGAGATGCGCTCCACGATCCGCTGGGCGATCACCGGCTGGGCGCGGCGGATCGCCTGGCGCAGCAGCTCGCACAGCTCGGCGGCGCCCTTCAGCTCCGCCGCCTCGCGGGCCAGACGCTCGGCCTCCACGGCGACCGCTCCCAGCCGGATCACCTCCACCTCGGCCTCCACGGCGCGCCTGGTTGCTGCATCCACCGCCTCGGCCAGCCGGGCGCACTCGGCGATCAGCGCGTCCACGTCTCGCTCCGAGCGCTGGTGCAGCGTCTCGTCGTAGGCGGCCCGCAGGATCGCCAGCTCGGCAGCGGCCGCCTCACGCGTCGCCTCGGCCTGCTGGCGCTGGATGGCCGCTTGCTCGGTCGCCTCGCGCCGCGCGGGCAGCTCCTGGGCCAGCGGCGCGAAGCGGACGGTGCAGGTGTGGTCGTCGGCATGCCGATCGCGCTCCCGCTCGGCGGCAGCTACCGCCTCGTCCACGTCGGCGAACGGCTCCAGGCGGGCGCTGGCCTCGTCAAGCCGCGTCTGCGCCGCCCGGAGCGCCTCGGCGGCCGTCTCGAGGGCAGCCTGGCGCCCTGGCACGGCCTCCGCCTCGGCCTTTCGCGCGTTGTATTCGCCGCGGGGATCGCCGATCTCCGTCAGCTCCGCGCGGGCGACCTCCAGCTCGGCCGCGGCGTCAGCCAGCTCGGCGAGCCTCTCGCGCAGCTCTCGGGCAGCCTGCTCCTCCCGCTCCAGGGCGGTCCGGGCTCGGTCGAGCTGCGCCTGGCGCTCCGCCTGAGCCTCCGTTTCGCTAGCTGCCGCGCGGGCCGCGTCCAGGCGCGGCTTCAGCGCTGCCTCGGCGGCCGTGGCTTCTCGCTGGCGCCGGTCCAGGTCGGCCAGGCGGGCGAGCGTCTCGCGGGCCGTCTTCGTCTGCTCGTCGATGCGCTCCAGGCGCGCCTGGCTCTCGCCGCGCTGCCGCTCCAGCGCGGGCTCCTGGTCGAGGAACCGCGCCGCCTGCTCGGCGAACGTCAGCTCGCGCTTCGCCGTCACGAGGTTCTCCTCTGCCCGGGCGAGCTCCTGCCGGCTCTGGGCGATCTGCTGGTCAAAGAACGACTCGAGGGTCAGCACACCGTTCGCCGCCCCATTCTTGCCGGTGACGTTCTGGCAGGCCTCCCGCAGGAACGGGCAGAGGCCGCCCTCCACCTGGGCCCGCGTCCGCTCGCTGTGCTCCAGGAGCGCTTGCGCGTTCGATCGCAGGTTCAGCGCCAGGTCGCGCGCCTCCTGGCGGCTGGCCAGCGCCTCGGCGTGGGGCCGCGCCTTCTCCATCCGCCGTAGCTCGTTCTCCGACTGGGCGAGGGCAGCCTGTGCCTGCTGCTTCTCTTCTGCCAGTTGCTCCAGGTCCTCCGCGGCTCGGTCCCGCGCTACCTGCTCGCCGCTGAGGCGCTGGTAGATTCCCTGGACCGCCCGCTCTTGCTCCAGCAGCCCCACCAGCTCGGCGGCGAGCGGCGCCGCGTCAAGCGACTTCTGGAGCAGCGCTCCCGCCTGCGCCACCTCCAGGTCGGCGCGACAGGCTCGCTCCCGAGCACGCGGCAGCTCCTGCTCCGCCCGGGCGCGCTCGTCGGTCCGCCGCCGGGCCTGGTCGACGCGCTGCTCCGCGGCTTCCTGGAGCGGAATGCGGGGGGCAAGCTTCGCGCGGCGCTCGCGGGCCTGCTCGGCCTGGTCCAGTGACTGCTGCGCCATGTCGCGGTCGCGCTGCCCCTCGGCCACGACCAGGCTGGCGGCCTGGGCGGCGCGCTGGAGACGGTTGCGCTCCTGCTCGCGCTGCCGCTGGCGCGCCAGCTCCTGCTCGGCCTGCTGGTAGGCCAGCTCGCCGGGCGCGGCCCGGGCCACCTGTCGCTCGGCCGCCTCCGCCTCGCGCAGCCGCTCCTGGGCCGCGCCGAGCTTCTGCTCCGCCATCTGCGCCTTGGCCTCGGCCCGGGCGTGCAGCTCCGCCTGGCGATCGCGCGCCGCCTTCCGCTCCCGCCACGCGTCGCGCTCGGTGGTGCGTTTCTGCAGCTCTCGCTCAGCCGCTCCGAGCAAGACCTCTTGTTCGACCTTCGTCGTCTGCTCCGCGATGGCGACCCGCCGCGCTTCCGGCAAGCGGTCAGCCTCCTCCTGGCGCAGGGCGCGGGTCGCCTCCGTGCCGCTCAGCCACTCCTGGAGCGTGCGACGCGGACCGCCAAGCTTCTGGTAGGCGCGCTGGTAGTCCTCGATCTGGAGCAGGCGGTCGAACTTCTTCTTGCGGTCTATCGGCGCGTCCAGGAACGGCGCGGTGAAGGTCCCCTGCGGCGGGCCGACGCTGTCCAGGAAGAGGCTCTTGAGATCGGTCCCCGCCGGCAGCTTCAAATGCGTGCGGATGAACTCTTCCACCTGACCAACGCCGATAGCGAGGATAGCGCCGAGATCGGGATCATAGATCTCGCAGTTGGGCGTGCCGCCGATCCGCCGGGTGACCTGGTAGACCCGCTCGTCCAGGCGCGACTCGAACTCCACGGTGACGAAGCCCCGCTTCGCGCCTCTGCGCAGGAAGTCCTCCTGCTTGTAGCCTAGCTCGTTGAACA
>JADZDV010000509.1 GCA_020850915.1 Chloroflexota bacterium
CAGGCGAAGATCGTGTCGCGCGGCGCCGCCGCTCTGAGGGCAGACAGGATCGCCTGAGGCGGCACGCCGTCTGCCTCCTGGTGCTCTGCGCTGACGCCCAGTTCACGGCTGCGAATCTCGTCGAGGCAGGCGCGCGCCTCTCTGACCCCCCAGTGCCGCTCCCCAGGCCCGCGCTCAGCGAGCGTGCGGAGCATCCGGACCAGGTCGCCGGCCAGCGCGCAGGTGACAGGTTGGAAGGTGCGGTCGTCCGGATCGGTCGTGTCGAGGCTGACGATCGGCACACGCGCCTGGTACGAGGTAATGACGTCCCACCCATCCAGGCCAACGGTCAGAATGAGGTCCGCGGCGTCCAGCATGCGAGCAATCGGCGTGTCGTGCCAGCCGTACACACCGAGATAGAGCGCGTGGTCGGCCGGCACGAGGCCCAGGGCTTCTGGCGTGACGCAGGCGGGGATGCCGAGCGTCTCCAGCACGGCGACCAGATCGGCGCTCGCGTCCGCGTGCGCCACCCCCGGGCCGACGACGGCGATGGGACGCCGTGCGCCGGCGAGCAGCGCCGCCGCGGTCGCCATGTCTGGCAGGCCGCGCGGCGACGGACGAACAGGCTCGCCGATCGCACGCTCGGCTGTCGCGTCTGAGGCTCCGACCGTCGCAGTGGCCTGCTGGGCGGAGAGCGGCAGGTAGACCGGGCCGGGGCGAGGGCTGACGGCCGCGAGCCAGGCGCGCGGGAGCAGGTCCACGGCATTGGCGGCGGTGATCTCGCCAGCAAGCTTGGTGACCGGCTCGTACAGTCGGACGAGCGGCACGTCCTGGTGCGGATTGCGCGTGACGGCCGCGCGGTCCACCATCGAGGAGAAGACAACCAGCGGCCGCCGGTCCAGGTGCGCCGCGGCAACGCCGGAGGTGACGTTCGTGACGCCCGGGCCCTTCGTCACGACGACGACGCCCGGCACGCCAGTGAGCGCGCCGACCGTGCTGGCCATGTAGGCCGCCGTATTCTCGTGGTGGGTCAGGATGAACTCGATGCCCTCATCGGCCAGGGCAGCCATGACATCCATCGTGTCGCTGCCGGGATGGCCAAAGGCGCGCCTCACGCCGCGCGCTCGCAGGTATCTGGCGATGAACTGGCCGGTGAGCACGCGTCACACTCCCTGGAGGGAATCTTCCGTGGACAAGGGTAGCGTAGCACGGGCGTCGATCCAGGGCCGCGCCTGGACTGGGCCTCCAGGAACCCACGACCGTTCTACCTCTCCAGCGCGCCGCCGGTGTGTTTCGGGAATGGGTCTGATCCTGACAGGAGCGTGTTGGCAGACGGTCCCCGAGATATCTCAGGGCTATACTCGCCTCGAAAGCCCCGCTGGAGGCGTGACGTGGAGATCGGTCTCGGTCTGGATCAGAGTCTGCGACTCTCCTGGGCGCAGGAGCGCGCCATTGTGCAGGAGGCGGCGCGTCAGGGGTACACCAGCCTCTGGTCCAATGCGATCTTCGGGTTCAGTCCCTTCCAGACCTGCGCCCGGTGGTCCGAGGCGACCGCCGAGATTGTCGATGGTGGGCTGGAGACCGGCATCCTGGTGGTCCCCGCGCCGCTCTGGACGGCCCCAACGCTCGCGGTGGAGGCCGCGACGGTCGGCGAGCTGAGCGGCGGGCGCTTCGTGCTCGGCATCGGCAGCAATCACGTCCACGAGAGCACGTTCAGAGCTAGCTGGGGACTGCCGCCCATGTCTCCGATCGCGGCCATGCGCGACTACCTCCACGTGCTGCGCGGCCTGCTCGACGGCGAGACGATGGACTACGCGGGTAGGGTGCTCCAGCTCCACGGAGTCCGACTCAATCTCACCGCGCCGCGCGTGCCGCTCTACCTGGCGGCGCTGGGCGAGCAGATGCTGCGGCTGGCCGGCGCGCTGGCGGACGGCGTGGCGCTCAACTGGGCGAGCGCCGAGCAGGTGGCCTGGAGCCGGCAGCACGTCGCCGAGGGCGCGCGACGCGCGGGACGCGACCCATCGGCCGTGCGAGTCGTGGAGTACATCCGCGTCTGCGTGGACGACGACGTGGACAACGCGCGTCGCATGCTGACGCGGGCGGTGCTGAGCTACGCCCTCGCGAAGCCGGGCACCTCGAAAGAGCTGGGGTATCGTGGCCACTTCGGTCGGATGGGCTTCCACGACGTGCTGAGCGACCTGGAGGCCCGGCTGGAGCGCGGGGCCCCAGAGGAGGAGATCGTCGAGGCGTTCCCGACGGACCTGCTCCGCCAGGTGGGCTACTACGGCCCCGCCGCCGGCGCCGCCGTGGCGTTCCGTACGCTCGCACAAGGCCTGGACGTCGCAATCGTGCGCGTCGTGCCGGCCCGGCCCGGCCAGGAAGCCGTGGAGGCCGTCATGAGCGCCTGCCGCCCGGAGCTTACGCAGGCCGGGTGAGGACAAGCGACGAGCTGCTCGGACGCGTAGGGTGCGCATTGCGCACCATTGTCACATTGGATCCAACCGGAACCGGAGGACGTGGTGCGCGGTGCGCACCCTA
>JADZDV010000632.1 GCA_020850915.1 Chloroflexota bacterium
CGGTCAGTCGAAAGGAGCGTGTAGTTCGCTGTAACCGTCACAGGGGCCGCAAGCGCCGTCAGCGTCTCAAGCGCCACGATGTCCGCTAAAGCCGCTGTGAGGTCCGTTTCCGTCGACAGCATGCGCTTGATAAGGTCGTTTACACTGTTCGCTGTCTTGCGCTGTAGCTCGATTGGATTCGACGAGAACGTCGGGAGAACGCGGCTCATCGCTTGCCCCCGACCTCGAACTCAAACACTCCGCCCTGTACGAAATTCCATGTTGTTGCAGCCGCAATGCCCAGCGTTGCCTTCAACGCTGTAGCAGCAGCCCGCACCGGCATATCCCCCGACGCATGAAGCTGCGTAAATGTCTCTACCGATGCAGGATCGCCAAGCCGCTGTCGGCTATCTATCGTCAGCGTAAGCCCCGAGATTGCATCAGTCGTGGGGCGAAAGAACCTTATCCGCGCAACCCGCCCATCAGCCAGTTGCATGCGCGCAGGCTCGAACGTCGCAGCGATGTTAGACCCTGCCAGCAAGCCGAAACGGCCATCAGTGTGAACGAACACAGCCCGAGGAGCGCCACCAGCAAGGAAAGGGTCGTCAAGGTCAAAAGGCACGCTATCCAGATCACCGTAAAGCGCAATAAGGGCAGCTTCAGACAAAGGCTGAGTAAGCGCATCGAACACCGCCAGTATGGGAAGCGCAGCCGTGGACCACTGATCGAGCGACCAGTTATAAATCCACATCTTGTCGGGCAGAACCCAAAGAACCAGCGTGCGGACCGGATCAACCGCCGCATACATCGCGTCCAGTTCCGAGACCGAATATTCCGCGCGGAACGTGTTATCGACCCGCTCCACCCCGATTGGTTTAACGTCGGTCCCGTCACAGACCACAAATCCGCGATCCGAGTAGAAGAACACCAGCCGCCCCGCTTGAGCGATAGAGCCAGACTGCAAGCAACCGTAGTTCGTGCTGATCGGGTCGAACTGCCACGGATCGGACGAAATGCCGGTGAACGACATCCGCACAACCTGGAACCGCTGGATGATCAGCCCGTATTCGCCGCCAGCGAGCCCCATGATAGCGCCGCCATCATAGATGGGCTGACTACCCGACATAGCGACGCCAGCCGTCCAGCCCTCGACATCGCCCTGCTGTGACCATGTAACAACGTTGTTCGAGCCGCCCGTAGAGCCGAGCAACACAAAGTCAGTGTTTACCGTCGTGCAGAACTCAGCAGTGGGAGGCGAGCCAGCGAGGACTTCCGCCGTATCTGCCACAACATTGTACTTGATCGGCGCGCCGCCATTGCAGC
>JADZDV010000510.1 GCA_020850915.1 Chloroflexota bacterium
CCCGCCCTCCCGAACCCAGGTCGTGTAACTACCAAGGGGCTGCACCGGGGGCGGCAGCTCGATACCAAGCTCGACAAGCCGTTGTTCTGCAGACATCATTGCTCCATGCGCCGTGCTCGATTCGCCACGTCATCGTGGCGCAGACCCATGGTATCGCCTGCCCCTGACCGCACGCTTGCGCCCAGGCCGAGACCAGTTGGGCCCCAGCGCTGCGCACCGCCGCATCGCGATGACGCGGCTCCTGGTGACGTATACTGGACTCCGTCACGACCCTCAGCCCGGAGGCCAGGCCGGCCCCCAGGGGCGATCGGACAACGGCGGGGAGGGGCGGTGCTCGACAACCGGGGAGGCGCGACCCACGAGCCATCCACGGCCGACGGGCGCGGGGACCGGCACGCGTCGCCGGGAGCCAGCTTCGAGCCGGCGAGCGACCGGCGCAGTCCAGTCGTCGCGGTGCTGCTCCTGTCTATCCTGGTGCTCCTCGGCATCCTGATCGGTGTGGCCGGTGGGCTCATCGCGGTGCCGCGCGCGCAACCCTCGACTCAGCCGGGCACGCCGGCCAGCGGCTCGGGGAGCGAGTTCGAGAGACTGGTCGGTCTGGCCGGCCAGATCCTGCCTGCCTCTCCGACCAACTTCGGCGAGATCGTCGTTCGCCTCATCCTCGCCGCGGTTCTGGGCGGCGCCATCGCCTTCCGCGGCAGCCGCCGGCGGCACGAGTACGTCATCGTTCACTCGAACATTATCGTGGCGTTCACCGGCGCCATGATGATGATCATCGTGGGCAGTGACATCGCTCGCGCGTTCGGGCTGGTAGGCGCCAGCAGCATCATCCGCTTCCGGACGCCAGTCAGCGATCCTAGAGCGCTCTCTGGGCTGTTCGTGGCTATGGCGGCTGGCATCGCCGTCGGCGTGGGACTCTACGAGCTTGCCATCGCGGCGACGCTCCTGCTCATCCTGGTCGAGCTGCTGATGGATCGGGGGGGTCGGTTTTTCACGCACGGCTGGTATCGGCCGGAGCGCAATTACACGTTTGCTATTCACACGGAGGAGCCGGACCGGGTGCTGGATGCCGCGCAGCTCTATTTCCGCCGACACAGCATCTCGTCTCGTCTGATGGAGTACGAGCGCGGGAAGAAGGGGGACGCCGCGAAGATGCTGCTCCTGCTGGGGGTTCCCGAGGGCCTGGACATGGAAGAGCTCACGCGTGAGGTGCTCGCTCAGGGCGCTCGGTCGGTGAGCTGGGAGTCTTCGAAGGAGCTCTGAGTCTGCCCTGGCGGGGCGGAGCGGATGGTGTGGAGGCAGAGCGGAATGACGACGATTGAAGAACTGGCTCAGAAAGCCGTGCCGGCCGAGCGGCCGCACGAGTACCCAGGGGCATTGATCATCGTCGAGGGCGTGGACGGCTCGGGCAAGAGCACTCAGTTGACCCTCCTGGGTGACTGGCTGGAGCGGCAGGGCGTAGACCTGATCCGGACGGAGTGGACCAGCTCCACCCTGATCGGCAAAGCGACGAAGCGCGGCAAGCGGCGGCAGTGGCTGGGCCATCTCTCGTTCGTGCTGCTCCACGCGACGGATTTCACCCACCGGTACGAGAACATCATCTTGCCGAGCCTCAAGGCCGGCAAGGTCGTGCTGGCCGATAGGTACATCTATACGCCCATGGCACGCGACGCGGCCCGTGGCGCCGACCGCGCCGCCGTTCGCCAGCTCTACAGCTTCGCTGTCAAACCAGACCTCGCCCTCTACTTCCGCGTACCGCTGGACGTCGCCATTCATCGGGTGCTCACCGGCAAGGAGCGTGGCGAGCTGAAGTTCTACGAGGCTGGCATGGATCTCGGCCTCTCGAACGATCCCATCGAGAGCTACAAGCTCTTTCAGAGCCGCGTGTCCGCGGAATATGACCGGATGGTGGATGAATTTGGGTTGACCGTGATCAACGCGGAGCGCACCATCGAAGCGCAGCACGCAGAGGTCACGGCACTGGGCCAGGCTGCCCTCGACCGCATGCGCGCCAGCGACGGGTCATAGGGGGTACCGTGAGCGACTTTGACGGCTATCTCGTCTCGATCGACGGCTCAGACCTCGGCTCGCGCCCGGCCGCGCTGCAGATGGTCCGTGACGTGCTGGATGCCCAGGGACGTGAGGTCATCGTGAGCCGCTGGATGGCGTCGTCGCTCGCCGGCGGCGTGTACCGGCAGGCTGCGCAGTTCGCGGAATGCTCGCCGCGTACCCTGGCGCTGCTGGCATCCTGCGATCTTGCCGAGCGCATGGAGTGGGAGATCCTGCCGGCCCTGCGCGATGGCAAGATCGTCCTCGCCGATCGCTACCTGTACAGGGTCGCACTCGGACTGGCTCGTGACGTCGATCCCGAATGGCTGGAAGTCCTCTGTGGGGCCGGGCCAGTGCCGGATCTGGCGCTCCATTTTCCAATGAACCTGGCTGAGGCGGCCTCGGTCGTCGATCCGACCAGACTCGACCTGTACGAGGCCGGCATGGACCTCGGGCTGACCCGCGACCTTCCCTTGAGCTATCGCTTCTACCAGGAGCGCCTGGTCGCGGCCTATGGGGACTGGTCCCGGCGGCACGAGCTGGCGATCCACGACTGTCAGACGGCCGAAGATGCGCTCGGCCAGATCGATCGTCTGCTCGGCGCTGCCCCAGCAGCCAATCAGCGCCGCCTCAGCGCGCTGCGCTTGCTGGAGCGCTCGGGAGCGGACGCTGACAACGCTCGCCAGGTGGCGCGGTTGGCAAAGGTCCTGTTCAAGATGACCCAGGAGTTCCACCAACTGCTGCCCGCCGCACGCGACGTGCTGGAAGTTGCCGCGCTTCTGCACGACCTGGCCGGCACGGTCGGGATGCCACACCCGATGCGGTCGGCCAGACGGATCAAGGAGAGCCAGCTCGAGGGGTTTCAGCAGGTAGAGCTGGATCAGATGGCCGTGCTGGTCGCCATCCACCGGGCGATGGAGGAAGAGACTGAAGCCGAAGGCTGGTTCGGGGAGCTGAGCGTGGCGGACCAGCAGACGGTGCGCATGCTGGGCCCCTTGCTGCGGCTCGCGATTGGACTGGATGCGAGCCGGAGTCAGACCGTGCGCTGGATCGACGCGACCATTCACGATGGCCTCTTCGACCTTCTCCTGCGCGCCAAGAGCAAAGCGAAGCTCGAAGTCAAGGCAGCGGTGCAGCGCGCCGATCTGTTCGAGCAGGCCTATGGTCTGCACCTGGCGATTGACGTGGATCGCAAGGGACCACCCCCCAGCGGGCCCAGACTGGAGGCCGCGGCCGCCCCGTGAGCGACTCACCTGCCGACCACTGGGAGCTGGAATACAAGCTGCTGGTGGTCGGCGACACCAGCTGGGTGCTCGACGAGCTGGCCGGAGTCGAACGGCTCGGCGCCTGGCACTTCGGACCGGTCGGACGACGGGCCATTCGCGACCGTTACTACGACACGCCCACCGGTGCTCTCCATTCAGCCGGTATCTCACTCCGGCTCCGAGTGGAGAACGGCACGCCAAAGCTCACCCTCAAGTCCGGTCGTGACGTCCAGTCAGGACTCTTCAGACGTCGCGAGATCGAGGCGGTCGCCACTCCGGATGCCTGGCGAACGGTCGCGGTGGAGCTCGGCAACGCCGGCGTCTCGCTGTTGCCCGTGCGGCCAGAGGACGATCCCGTGACCTGGTTCAGACGGGCAGGGCTGGTCTTGATCCAGCACCGTTCCACCGAGAGGATCGCGCGGCTGGCGCGCCGAGACGGTCTCGAGCTGGCCGAGGTGGCGCTCGACACCACGACCTACCACCTGCGCACGGGCGATCGGACTGTTCGCGAAGTCGAGCTGGAGGCGGTCGGCGCGGTTGGGGGGGACGAGCCGCGGGCGCTGGCCGAGAGCCTCATGGCGGCATATCCCGGGCAGCTCGAGCCGAGCAGCGTCGGGAAGCTCCCTCGTGGACTGGAGCTGGGAGAGCCGACAGCCGACCTCTGACGGCTTCAGCGGCATCGGGCTCCGCCCGCACACACGTGGATCAGCACACGCGTCATCCAATCAGTGGTGAGCGGTATGGGGAGCGTGCTGCTGCTCGGGCTGTTCCGGCCGGGACACGATCAGCTCTCGTGCCGGGCGGATGACCCGGACGGCCGCTAGACCTGGAACAGCATGATCAGGTTGCCGCACGTGTCCTC
>JADZDV010000511.1 GCA_020850915.1 Chloroflexota bacterium
ATCGGCCTGTCCGGCACGAGTGGTAAGTCCGTCAGGATCGGGTCTGTCATGTGGATGCGGGCGCCAAATCTCTCGCTAATGAGCATGCCGTTGCGACCCAGTTCGCCGATGCCCGCGGCGAGACCCGCTGTCTGGGGGATGACCGCGCCACGGAGCGCCGTGTAGCCGAGCTCGCGGACGTAGCCCTCGAGGTTCTTCAGGATCATCGCCGAGCGCATCTGCGACACGTGGTACGAGGCGTCGCCGATGAAGTGCCGATGCGCCTGGAGGGTCCGGTAGTCCCACGCGACGGTCGTTGTGATGATGAACGGAAATCGCCGCGCGAGCGCTTCGGGCCCCAGCCCCTCGTGCTCATCCTCCGCCGTACCCTCCTGGAGGTACCGCTTGCCGGCGTACAGGAAGGCCGGATGGGTGGGTGCGACGCCCACGACGTCGGCGCCCATCGTCCTGGCCACACGCTTAATGTGGCGCGTCATAGCGGCAGGGTCGTCCACCTGCACGCGCCGCGAGTTGACCTCACCCTTGGGCGCACCGCCGACTGGCGTCGTGAGGTAGTTCCGCTTGTCAGCAGAGCCAGTTGGTGCTGAGATCCGGGTCAGCGGGTCTTTGGAGACGGTGTTGCGGTACCAGTTGAAGAGCGCCTTGCCTAGCTCGCCACGCTGGTTCTTCGGGTGCGGGAGGTCGTTCGTGTCGACGTTGACGACAGTCCCCACCATGCGGACTGTCCTGCCGAGGTTCGGGATGACTGGGAGCTCCACGACGACCGAGCGACCAACGGCGCCGTTCGTGCTCGCCGAGCCGCGCGGTTCGCCTGGCTGCGAGCCGTTCGCAGCCTCCGGCCCGTCGGCAACCCGCTCCAGTGTCTCGTGCATCGCGATGCCCCTCCACCCTGCTCGCTCAAGCGGTGACTGGCCGGATTATACGGCTTCCGCTTGGGCTGACTTGACGGATGCGAGACACCGCTCCGTCCCGACCGCCTCGGCGCCGGCGCCGCCCACCGCGGATCGCCTGGTGCGCTCGCTACGAATAGGCGCGCAGCGCGGCCTCGCAGCACCGCTGGTCCTGCTCGTCGGTGCCGCCGGCCACCGCGACCGCGCCGACGACCGTGCTGCCCTCAACGACCGGCACAGCGCCACCGCCGGCCATGATCTTGCCGTTGCTGGAGACGACGAGGCTCTGGAACCAGGCCTGTCCGACGACGCTCTTGAGCTGCTCCGTCGGCTGCTGAAAGCTGGCCGCGGTGTAGGCCTTGTTCATCGCCATGTCCACCGTGATCGGCCGGGCGCGGTCCATCCGGGCAAGCGCCATCAGGCGTCCGCTCTCGTCCACCACCACCGCGGTCACGGCGATGTCGAGTCGGATGGCCTCGGCGTGAGCGGCTCGGACCATCTGAATGGCGCTGTCAGCCGGGATCGGCATGATGGTTCGTGCTCCTTTGCACTCACGATCTGGTAGGCCCAATCCTACACTGCCGACTGGATCGCCGCTCTGCCCGCGCTCGAGCCGTCGTCGCCATCCGGCGCTACCGGTGGATCGACGTACTCGCGGCGTGGGCCGTCATGCCTGGCGCCCGAGGAGCGGTTACTGGTGCCATCCACACACCGTGTGCTGCACGGTCCGATCTGCTCCATCCGATCGTCCTGGCGCCCGCGGACAGTGCGGCGGGCGCCTCGCCGCGGCGGTGTTCGACCATGGGTGACATGCCGGACCCCATTGCGTAGGAGTGGTCTCGCGCTAGTTCGCCAGCCGGGCGGCTCCGATCAGCAGAACGAGCCAGCCGACGACAAAGACCAGCAGGTTCAACAGCAGCCAGAGGACGACCGACCACTCCGCGGCGAGACGACTGGCGAAGCCTCGCTCGCAGAACATCAGGTCGACGATGTTCGCGGCCGGCCGAGAGCAGATGAAGAGCCCCAGGGCTACTCCGATGCTGCCGTCGAACAGGCTCGAGCCGGTCATCGTGTACAGCAGGTCCAGCCAGCCAGCGTAGACGGCTGCCAGCAGCAGCAGCCACCACAGCAGGGTGGAGCTACGCCCGGGCTGCTCTGGTCTCACCTCTGCACCTGACGATCTCAGCCCGCCGCGCGCCCGAATTCGCCACCGGACCGCGTACCTGGATGTTGACAGATTCCGCCGGTCATGTCGAAACTTCACGCTGCGATGAGTCGGTTGACAGCCCGCTTGGCCTCAGGGAGAAGCCAGATCCTGGGTTGGTCCGGTCGGCCACCAGGTGAGCCGTCGGGCGTGCTGTTGCCATGTCTGTCGCCCGCGAAGCGCGCGCTGGCGAGCGCCGGACTGGCGGGAGCAGTTGCGCTCGTCGTGTACTGGCGGACCGCCTTTCCCACGGTCCACATTGGCGACGCCGCGGAGTTCAGCACCGCGGTCCCGACGCTGGGGATCGTTCACCCACCAGGCTACCCGACCTACTTGCTCCTGGCGCGCGCGGCGCTCTCGCTCGCGCCCGCTGACCCGGCTCGGTTCCTGAACCTCTTCAGTGGGGCGTGCGCCGCGGTATCCGTGGCCTTGCTGGCTCTGCTCGTGTCGCGCCTGACCGGCAGCGCCGTGGCCGCGTTCGCCGCGAGTCTGTTCTTCGCGTTCACCCACTACCAGTGGATCGAGGCAACCGTAGCCACGCCGTACACCCTCAACACGCTGTGGCTCCTGATGGTGGTGCTGCTGATCGTGTCGTTCCGCGCCAGGCCTCGCCCGTTCCCGGCGGCGGCGATCGCCCTGCTGGCCGGCCTCTGGACGGGCGTGCACCTATCGAGCGTGCTCCAGGCGCCGGGCTTCGCCGCGCTGCTGGTCGGCGCCAGGCCTCGCTGGCTCTGGAGCGGCCGACGTCTGACTGGCCTCGCAGCGCTCTTCGGACTGGCACTGGCCGTGTGGCTCTATGTCCCCATTCGGGCGGCCGCGGACCCGCCGTTCAACTGGGCTCGTCTCGCTGGACTCGACCTGACGCGTCTACCGGACCTCTGGACGTACTGGAGCGCCGACGTGTTCAGAGAACAGACGTTTGGCTTCCCGTTGCAAAGCGTTCCAGGGCAGCTCGCCGAAGCCGCTTCATGGTGGCTGGCCAACGAGGTGGGCATCGGAGTCGTCTTCGGCCTGATCGGCTGGCGCGCGCAGCTGGCTCGGGACCGCCTGCTGGCGCTCAGCCTGAGTGCAGGGTTCCTGCTCCACTGCTTCTACTACGCGAATTGGGACTTTCTGAATCGAGACACGATGTTCCTGCCCGCCTACCTGCTCTGGGCCGTCTGGGTCGGTGAAGGGCTCGCCGTCATCATCCGAGGTGTCGAAGGTCGCGGGGCCGCGCTGCTCGCCGTCTGCGTCCTGCTGTTGCCCACTCTGCCGTTCGTTGTGTACTTCGGTCGCGATGACGCCAGCCAGAACCGTCTTGCGCGCCAGTTCTCGGAGCCGATACTGCTGAGCCCGTTGCCTCACGGTGCCATCATGGCGTTCTGGCTGGAGTTCACTCCGCTGCGCTATCTCCAGGTCGTCGAAGGCCTCCGACCGGACGTGGAGCTGATTGACCTGAACGAGCGGTACTACGAGCGGAAGCGAATGCTGCGAGCCCGAGGGATCACAAACGCCGACGTATTGAACGACCTGCTCGCTGCCGCGGCGGAACGAGAGATTCGGGACCGCCTCGCCCGCGGCCAGGACGTCCACCTCACCCAGCGTCTCCGACCCAATCCGCGGGGCTTCTCCTACGAGCGTGCTGGCGCCGCGTACCGAGCCGTCCTGTCGCCAACGGCTCGCTGAGCCAGTGCCGCTCCGTCCGCCTGGCGCGACCTCCGGCTGGATTCGCGCCCCGAAGGCAACGACGGTATGCTGTACAGTCGTAGCGAGCATCCAACGTCCTCATCGCGCTCGCGCCCGAAGGAGCATCAATGCTCGGGTACTACGGCACTACGGCCGACGTCGAGCCGACCGTCCCGGACGTCTTCCAGGGCAGGAGCACCGGCTTCACCGCGCGGCAACTGCTCGGCCGGCGACAGCACGTGACTCACCTCGGCTGGTCCATCAACGAGCTGGCGCCGGGCGGCCAGATTCCCATGCACCTCCACGCGTATGAAGAGACGTTCATCGTCCTCGAGGGTCAGGCGATCGCCAGTTTCGGCGGTGCCGCTTTCGAGGTTGGGCTGAATGACGCGGGGGTGTTCCAGCTCGGCTCGCCGCATGGCTGGCGCAACGTCGGCAGGGCACCCGTGCGCTGGTTGGAGATCAAAGCACCTGCTCTGCGAGACAAGCCGACCGACACGATCGTGCTCCGGACCGGCGAGGTCCCGTACTCGGCGCCGCGGCCGGAGTACGCCAGTCCGCTCACGCGCTACATCGGGCACGGTGACGAGGCGCTCTTCCTACCGCTCGCGACGCCGAACAGTCCTCGCCGCGCCAGACTCTTCCGCCAGGAGATGATCGCCGAGCCGAACGGCACCCAGTTCTGCCTGACCAGCATGAACCAGCTCTCGGGCGGCGGGTTCGTGTCTCGCCACGACCACCCGTTCGAGGAGGCGTACATCGTCCTGCAGGGTGAGGTCGAGATCGCGATCGAGGAAGAGGTCCGCCTGCTCAAGCCGGGCGATTACGCCTGGGCGGGGATCGGGACGCACCACGCCTTCAAGAACCACGGCTTGCGCACTGCGCGATGGTTCGAGTCGAAGTCGCCAACCCCGCCGCACCAGCACGCCTTCCGTTTCATGGTCGAGTGGGACGCCGCCCGGGCGGCGCAGATGGGCGACCTGTGAGACCAGACCGCGGGTAAGCTCAGCCAGCCTCCCGCCAGACAAGGGGAGCGCGGCGCCGCGCTCCCCTTGCTGCTGTCCGCGGGAGCGGCCGGCTGGCAGGTCAGCCGGGCGACGCGGGAAAGCGCCCTCAGCATGCCCCCAGGACACAACGCCTGTTTGCTCCTATTGGGTAGTCCACATGGATGGCACGGTCTGAGGCACTGTTCCGTTTCTCATGGTGCCAGAGGAGCGCGCGATGGCTTGGAGCTGAAGGAACGCGGCGCGGCATGCCGCCCGCGATCGGCTCGCGCCTGGCGATCTGTGGGTACGGGAGACGCTACAAGCGAGATGCTCTGGAACCTGCCGCGAGAGATCGCACGGCCTCGCTCCGGCGGGGCCACCGTCGAGTTTGCCCAGGCAGTCGCCGTGTACTTCATGGTGATCCTTGGTGGTTTTCAGCTCTCGATCATCGGGGTCCAGTACTTCACGGTCATGCAGGTTGCGCGCGACACGGCCCGGTGGGCTGCGATCAATCCCGACAACGTCGATAGCACGATCGTGGCGCACGCCTACACCGCATCCACCGGTCTGCTTGGAGGCGGCGCCTCGGGCTTCGCTTCGGTGACGGTAAGCCCGTCCTGTACGGTGCTGTCAGGCGGCCGTTGCACCAATCGCGTGAGCGGCCAGGTGCTCTCGGTCTCCATCCGGCCGAACGTCACAGCGGTCCTGTTCATCCCCGCCAGCTTCAACATGGTGGGACTGTCGCTGTCCGTCCCCACGACACTGCCGATCTACACCGTGTCGGCAATGATCGAATGAGACGTCTGACTCAGTTGTTCAGGATCGCCACGAATGCGAGGGCCGGCGCGACCGCGCGGGGCCAGGCGCTCGTCGAGCTGGCATTCCTGATCCCGTTCGTGACCGTGTTCGTGATGGGCTGTCTCCAGTTCGCCGTGCTCTACCAGGCAGAGATCAGTGTTGTGAACGCCACGCGGGACCTCGCCCGCTGGCTAGCTGTCCATCCAAACACGACCGACGCCGTGGCGACCGCGGCCCTGCAGTCTCGATTGCCGGCCAACCTTCAGGCGGCTCAGTTGACGATCACGATGAACCCGCCGTGCAACACCATCGACGCGTCCGGCAAATGCGTTTCCACCCCGACTCGAAGTCCCGGCAACGACCTGGCGGTAACGCTCCAGTACAACGCGTCAAACATCGTCTTCTTGCCGACCACATTCCAGGTGGGGAACGTCTCGTTGAACATCCCCACGACGCTCCCCGCCTACACCATTCACGTCTCCTGCGAGCCAGGTTGATGCACCGCCCTGCAAGCGCCCGACCAATACCTTTGGATGGAGGACCAGAACGGTGAACGTCTCGATCGAACGGCGAAACGACCGGTCTCGGTGGGCGCTGGCGCCCTTGAGGGGGCAGATGCTGGTGACGACCGCGCTCCTGCTGACCATTGCGATGGGCATGCTCGGCGCTGGGGTCGACTACGGCTACCTCGTCATCGAGCGATCGAAGCTCCAGAACGCGCTGGACGCGGCGAGTCTCGCGGCGGCGCACACCTTGATCAGCACGAGCGGTGGCGGCGTGGCAGCTCAGAACGCCGCTAGCGCGACCGCCACCAGCTACATGAGCAACATGGGCTACAGCAGCCCCGGCGCGTCAGTTAACAGCACCTTCGCGGCGTCGCCGGGCCAGTCCACCGTAGACACGATCACCGTAACGGCATCGGTCACGCGGAACATGTTCTTCTGGCGCGCCATCGGCATCAACTCGTCGACGTTCGCGAGCAGCGCCACCGCGGTGGCCGCGGGGTCCATGGTGGATGTGATGCTCTCCCTGGACCTCACCGCCAGCATGAAGCTGTCCGGCACGAGCGACCTGACGGCGCTCCAGACGGCCGCGAAGGACTTCATCAACCAGATGAACCCGGATCCGGCCTCGCCGTACGGCGCGAAGGTTGGCATCGCCCGATTCGCCGGCGTGCTGTGCAACTGGAAACGGGGCACGACCTCGAACAACTTTGGCGGCAACGGCGACACCTGGATCAACACAGGGTCGGGCACGAACGAGTACAGCGCGAACTGCCGCGACGACAAGTCTGTGCTCCAGACGCTCAGCTTTGGCAAGTCCACCCTCGTCAAGATCGCCAACAACTCGGGGGGCGGGACGTGTCCGGCCACGGCCGCGTACTCCTCGGTCCCCTATCCGGCCGGCAGTACGGCCGTCTCGCCCTGGGGCTGTCCGCTGAACTCGGTGGACTACACCGCTATCCAGGTGACCGGCACGCCAATCCCGGGCAGCTCGATCTCGGGCTGGAAGTATGGGTCGTCGAGTGCTTCCGGTTACACGCCGGACTATTCGGGGACCAAGCTGCCCAACGCGGTTTCCGTGTTGCGCGGCCCGACGGGCGCGGAGCTGAGCGACACCACGTGCTCCTCGCCCTGCGATCCGTGGTGGGCCTGGAGAACGGCACAGGGTGGGCGGAACGATACCACCGGCGCGGCCGAAGGCTACGCTCGTAAAGTAATGGTGATGATGACGGACGGCTTCGACGAGATCTACCCCAACGAGCCCGATCCTGGCAATCCGATGGGAGACCCGGACAACTGGGACACGCAGGTCGTGAGCATGGCCAACTCGTTGAAGCTCGGCCCGGACGGTGTGGCCGGTACTCAGGACGACGTCGAGATCTACGTCGTCGGGTTCTTCTGCACGCCGTACTCGACTTCGTCGAGCGCACCGAACAAGTGGTGTAAGAGCCGGCTGGCCGACACGACGCCGCCGCATCCCTGCCCGAGCACGTCGAGCTGGCCGTCCGGCACGGCCACGGCGATCGACACGCTGCTCAAGAACATCTCGTCCTCCACATCCGGCACGTGCGATCATTACTTCCCTATCAAGAAGACGGAGAGTCTCCCGCAGCTCTTCCGGGTGATCGCGGGCAGCATCACGCGCGGGCGGTTGTCTTCCTGAGCGTTGGCAACGCTGCTACGCCGCGTCCACTCTCCCCGGCGCGGGCGGCCAGGCCGCCCGCCCGCTGACGTCACCGTCGCCGAAGCGCTACGCTGTGTGACATCGCTCCCACGCGCCGGGGCGATGCAGGCAGCTCCTCGCTATCGTCCTGCTCCCTCTTACCCGCGGTCTCGCAGCCGGGTGTGGTCGATTCAGCGGCGAACAGCCTCCAGTGACCGTGTCGACTTCGCCTGGCCACGACCGCGTGAAGGCGATACCGCCTAAGGCTCCAGATCCCCTGGCAGCACCGGCGCCGGCAGCTCGCGGGGTTCGTCTTCCCGCGCTCGTCGCGGCGGTGACTCTGGCCATCCCGGTCCTGCCCTGGATGGCGTTCGCGGAGCGGGACGACGTCAGCGAGAACAACACGACCAGGGTTTACGCGGATCGGGCTGTCCGGGACGTGGCGCCTGGCAGCAGTGTCATGGCGTACTGGCAGGAATACACGCCGCTCCCTTACCTCCAGCTTATGGATGGCCGGCGACGGGACGTCGGGCCTGTAGATGTGGCGGAGCTCTTTTTTCGGCGTCGGCGCGCGCCGCGGCAGCGGGGGATCGTCGACCGCGACGCGGTCAAGCGCTCGTTGGACCAGGACGGCGAAGAAGACGTGCTCGTGAGGCGCGGGGGGGGGGGGGGGGGGGTGGG
>JADZDV010000633.1 GCA_020850915.1 Chloroflexota bacterium
CACCCGGGTTGGGTCGCCGTAGTCCGAGAGTTGAATTTCCCAATCACCAGTGCGCTGAGTCGTGCCAGTACTTCCATCGGTTGCCGGTGGCGTCACGGGAGGCGCACCATTGGAACCGCCCATGTTAGGTGGCAACGTAGGTGGCAGAGTCGCTGGTGGCGTGACTGGTGGGCTGACTTCACTGGTCACGGCACGGTAGGTGACCGAGTCGCTGGCCTGCACGCCTTCCGCCGCAGCAACTTGGGCAGATAGCGTGCCCTGGGTGACTGGAGCAATACATTCGAAAGAGATTCTGATTGGCCGAATCATATCACCCGAACTGCTCGACATGGGTGGCAGCAAATCTTGTGCAGTCCAAACTGCCGAACGGCCGTCTGCCCCTAAGCGGAAGCGAGTGGCATTGTTGCTGTCGACGTAGGTGGCGCGTAGCGATGGGTCCCAGGACAAATCCACATTTAGTCCCGTCAGTCGGACTTCGCCTGGATTGCGGAGGGTCACGGTAGCGTTGACTGTACTGCCGACTCGAATCGTCTCTGGAAATTCGATATCGATTCCCACCTCCGGCCGCTTGGGGGCTGGTTCCGCGCCGCGGACTGAGGTCGTGCGTTCGGCCAGTAGATTCTGTCCCGCATAGACGCGGACTTTGGCGCCCTGTTGACCAGCTTGACGAACGATAAAGTTGATCTGCATGGCATGCGTCTCTCCGGGCTGCAGGTAGCTGATGCCTTTTTCAACTTCGGTGCGACCGGTTTCTGCTTCCGGGAGTCCGGGATCGCTTTCAATGGCTACGCGGAGATCGGTCAGCGTCTGCCGACTGGTATTCTTGATATCGATGGCATACTCGATCAACTGGCCAATCTCGGCCTGTGCAGCTCCCGAGATCGGGTCGAAACGCAAATCGACGCTGGCCTCTACGATTTCGGTTCGCACAGGTGAATTGGCGGACAGGTTGCCGGCCGCGGCTGCTTGAAAGACTACGTCATAGGTACCAGGCCGCAGAGCTTCCAGTACCGCGGAGACGTCGAGCTGGCGATGTGCGTCGAGCACTCCTTGGTCCCA
>JADZDV010000512.1 GCA_020850915.1 Chloroflexota bacterium
CCGTTCGATGGCGAGCGTCGCCCCGCTCCAGGTCGGGCCGCTCAACCCGCCGCTGTTGCTCGCGACCGTGATCGGCGTGGCGTCGACGGCATAGGCGGCTGTGGCATCCCGGCTCAAGGTGTAGATCTGCAAGAAGTTGGTCTGCGAGCCGGACTTGCCGGTCACCGCGACGTAGACGCGGTCGAAGAGCGTGCGGTTCTCGACGTCTGCGCCCTGGTCGATCTCCACCGCGAAGCCCGACGCGCCGATCGGCCAGGTGCTGCCGCCCCCCTGGTCGTCCGCCACCACCAGCACGGGCGAGGTCAGGGTCGTGGCGCTGGCGAAGCCGTCCGGCGAGGTGCGGACCTTGATCCCCCGCGAGCCCGTGGTCGTGTCGTAGTAGAAGAAGACCTGGGTGCCGTCCCGCGCCACGACGCTCTGCCGCTGCCAGGAGGCCGGCGCGCTCTCCCAGAGGCCGGCCGCGTCGACGAGGTCCAGCGTCGGGTCCAGGGTCAGCGGGAGCGCGGCGCTGGCCACGAAGGCGGCGTCCAGGACCACGTCGAGCTGCTCTGGTCCCAGGACGTACCGCGCCGTGCCGCGCTGGCCGCGCGCGTCGGTGAGGACGGGCGCCGGCACGGTCATGACGTGCTGGCCCCGCGCGTCGAGCAGGCGGATCGAGCCGTCCGGCTGCACCAGCGGCGTGAGCCCACGGAGACGGAAGGACCAGGTGATCGTATTCGTCGCCGGCCGGTCCTGGAAGACGAGGGTCTCCTTGATACTCCGCTCGTCGGCCGCGGGCTCCAGCTGGAGCGCCATCCGGGCGGCGTAGCGGTTGCCGCTGGTGGGGCCAACGGTCGGCGGGAGGGTCGGTGTGCCGGTGGCGTTGGTGGGGGCAGGCGTCGCGGCGGCAGCCGGCGAGCCCGCCGCCGCGGAGGTGGCGGTTGGCAGCGGGGTCTGGACGGTAGAGGACGGGGCAGACGGCGTTGTAGCAGGCTGGCCAGTGGTGGGCGTCGGCGTGCTCGTGCTGGCGGGACGGGTCGCGGTCGCGGCGGCTGGTGCCGTCGTGGCGATGGGGGTAGTGGTCGTGCTCGTGCTCGTGGCCGGGGTGGTCGCGGCGGTGGCGGCGGCGGGCAGGAACAGCTCAGACTGGAGCGCGGGAACAGGGCCGCCGCTGGCGGGAATGTCGAAGGTCCGGCTGCGACCCGTCTGACGCGGCGTGAAGCCGGCGCCCACATGCTTGAGGCGCATCTCGACCTCGAGCAACGGCTCGCCCGGCTGGGCGATGCCCGCGGTCAGGCCGGGGCCCCGGTGCCCCTCGTCGCTAAACGACAGGCCAAAGCGCGGTGTCGAGTCACGGTCCGGGGCGGCTGAGAGCCCGCCGGCCTGGAGCGGCACCACGCGCTCCGGCGGGATTGTGCCGGCGGTCGCTGCCGCCGGGTGCATCCAGGCGACCGCCGGCGTCAACGAGAACCGGAACGAGCCAACCACCTGCTGCCAGGGCACCGGCAGCAGAGTGAGCACCGTCAACCACGAGACCAGGCCCAGGACCCGACCGAACCGCCCCATACCCCACTCTTCCGCGCCAGCATCCACACACGGCCACGTGCGCCTTCGTCAAGCCGTCACGTCGTCCGTGGTGGTTGTTCACAGACGGTGGCACACTGCCGCGCGCCTGTCTTCTCAACCGCTGTACTGACGGTGGCGTTTATGGCTCACGGGGGGGGGCCGTCAACCTTCTCGGGTCATTCCGGTAACGAGTGCCGCGAAATGCGCGCGTATTCGTGTTTGTGAGCAAGACTGCGCTATCGGCCCGGCTCTCACGGCGGTGCTCAGCGGAGCGTGTGAGGAGCGGCAGACCGCGCCGGCGCGGCAACGGGAGCGGCTCCACGGCCCGCGGGGCGGAGGTCCACACGCCCAGCCACGGCGATTTCCCGCCGATCCCGGATGCGTTGCGTAAGCACGTGCGTGCCGCCCCGGATAGAGTCCCACTGTAGTTTCCGGTAAGTCAGGCAACCTCAGCTTGGGCTGGGGTCTGGCGAGATGCGCCCGAAGCGCGTGAGATGGGCGCAGGACGGCGTCGTTGGCCCGAGCAGCCCTTCGGCAGGTGGTCCGTGACCGCGGCTTCTTGTCGACCGCGGCGCGGCAGTGGGAGGGAGGTTGGGAGATCTGTGTGGGCGAGGAGGCGTCGGAGGCGGCCCGGGGTCGGTCGCGGGCAGCGATCCCAGGAGCCGGTGGGGACGGGGGGCTGGGTCGCGGCGAGATAGGTCAGGATCGAGCCGGCCAGGAGCGCCAGCTCCGGGAGGCGCTGGCAGGTCTCTGGGGCCGAGACGAACGCGCGGGTGGCGCCGAGCATGTGCCCGGCGGCCAGCGGGAGCTGCTCGACGGGCCAGCGGTCGAGGTACAGGTCGCGCAGGGCGCGTGCCGAGGCCGCCAGGGTTGTGGAAAGGACCAGTGGCTCGGTCCAGCGGGGATCGTGGACCACAACGATGCGAAAGGTCGGGCGGTCCAGGGGGGACGCCTGGCAGCACCAGGCCGTTCCCACAACTCCGCTCGGATGACCGCGTCATGCTCCTGCCAGGACACGACCTGATCCGGTGTGGTCGCGGCCAGCTCCCGGTCCCGATAGGTCCGGGCGAGCGGGCGGATCAGCTCGGCCCGCGTGCGTGGACGCCCGCGCCCCGGGTAGTCCGCGAGCACGGCCCGCCGGGCCGTGACATTCTTGGCCGCCCGCACGACGTACCGCGTCGCCCCAGCTTCCTGGAGCTGCCGGATCTCGAAGCCGGCGTCGGGCACCAGCGCGTCCTCGTCGGCCATCGTCTGCACGGCGGCCCGCACCAGCGCCCGCTCGTGGGCCACGGGGCCCGGGTCGGCGGGGTCCGCCCGGACCAGGGCCAGGGGTAGCACCAACCGCTGCGTCCCGACGCTCCCCACGCGGGCCACCATCCCGACCGGGATCGCCGGCAGCGCCTTGCCAGCCCGCCCGTCGTCGTGGCTCGTCACACACCCCGCGGGCGCGGCCGCCAGAACCCGGTCACGTCCACCGCGACCGGCCGGTAGCCTTCGTGGTCATGCATCCGCCACGGCCCACCCTGCTCCACCTGCCCCCCGCCACCGCGCCAGCAGCCCGCCACTGCTCCAGTCCCCCTGCCCCAGCACCGCCCACGCCCGTCGCACCGTCGGCTCGGACAACCCCGTCGCGCTCAGCCCGGGGATCGCCGCCCCGCGTGACTCCAGCAGCCGCCCGCTCACCAGCATCCACAGCAGGTGCACCAGCCCAAGATTCGCCCCGATCGGCGTCCTGCCCACCACTCCGCACAGCACCCCGATCACCCGGTACACTGTCGCTTGCATCGAGCCGCCCGTCCGTTTCGTCGAGTCTCAACACCCCGACGGTACCCCACGGCGTGGCTCGTTTGCTTTCATCCCGCACGGTCTCCCGCTCGCTCATCCGCGGTTACCGGACACTAGAGACTGTCTAGCCTGGGCTGGATCCTTGGGCTGTGGAAGTGAACAACCCGCGCGCGGCAGGTGCGCGAATCGGGCGACGCGTCAGCGTGCCGGCGGGTTGACCAGGCCGGTTCGGAGGCCGATGACCACGGCCTCGAGCTTTGAGTGGGCGTCGAGCTTCTCCAGGATCCGCTTGACATGGGTGCGGAGCGTGTGGGGGCTGACCACGAGGCGATCGGCGAGGTCCGGGCCATCGATCCCCTCCGCCAGAAGCTGGAGGATCTCTTGCTCGCGAGGCGTGAGCTGATCGGTCGTCTGGGCTGGCGCGGGCTGGCGCGTGCGGCGGACCAACTGTATCACCGCCGCGGGCGGCAGGATGATCTCACCCTCGGCGACCCGGCGGAGGGCGCCGGCCACCTGGCTGAAGGCGGTCTGGTTGTCGAGGAGCGCCTGGGCTCCGGCCGCCACCCCATCCAGGGCTTCTGAGCTCTGGTAGTCGGCCGCCATGAGCACCACGCGCGTGTCGGGAGCGGCCTGGTGGAGCGCCTGGATCAAGTCGGAGCCGCTGCCGTCTATGAAGCTGGTGGCGGCGAGCACGAGATCGGGGGCGCTGCGCTGCAGCGTAGCGAGTGCGCCCTTGACGGTGTTGCTGGTTCCGAGCACCTCGAAGTCGCGCTCGGTCTCGAGGGCACGCGCCAGCGCCTCGGCCACAACGACACGCGGCTCGACCACGAGCACCCGAAAGCGGCGCCCGCCTCCGGCCTCGGCGGCTGAGGCGGCGCTGCTCTGGAGCAGCTTGCGGATGCGGGCCACCAGCTCACGGGGGTGGAACGGCTTGGTCAGGTAGTCGTCGGCGTATTGCTCGATGCCAGCGACCTTGACGTCTACGTCGGTCACCGCCGAGAGGATGACGATAGGGATGTCCTGGACGGCTCGGAGCTGGCGACAGATCTCGTAGCCGTGCATATCCGGTAACATCAGATCGACGACGGCCACGTCGGGCCGGGTTTCGGCCACCTGGGCGAGGGCGTCGCGCCCATTCGAGGCGAGCAGCAGGGTGAAGCCCTGGCGCTGAAGGGCGAGCGACACGAGCTGGAGGACGTCAGGATCGTCGTCCACCACGAGCGCGGTATAGTTTGCGAGATGTCCGCTGGCCACAGGCTCGCCTTGCGGCAGTGTTGAGCCTCAGAGGCGCCGGTCTTACCAGTCGTCTCGGCAACTGACCAGACGCGGCGGGTGATGACGCTCCAATCCTAGAGGAACGCTGCCATCGCTGCCAGCCTGGGCTATATCACTGTAATCACACTCCGAGAGAGGATTGTCACATGGCTGCCTCTTCCACTCGGTCTGACCTCAGCGCCGAAGCCATCCGGGCTCTGGCATGGTTTCAGGCGCACTACTACGGAGGCCGACCGCCGGTGTACTCTGTCATCGAAGTGGCTCGCGGCCTCTACCAACGAACGGACAGCCCCGTTCCAGGCATGTCGTTCGAGCCGGCGGCGTGGGGACGCGTCCGCCAGGCGATCGATGAATTGGTCCAGAAGGGTCTCGTCGAGCACGGGCGGCTCCCACAGGGCGACTTCGGCTTCTGTCTGGCGCCGGCGGCATGGGTGACCTGAGTCCGGCGGAGCGGCTCGCGCACTCGACGCGCTGGTCACCGAGCCGCCGTTCAGGCAGGACAACTGGAACGGCCTCCAGCCTGGCCGGCCCTCTCGTCCGTCGCTAGAAGTACGGCCACGGAACGCTGCGCCGGCTTTCTGGCGGTGGGAACCGTCGCGTCGTCAGCAGCCGGTCGAAACGGCGACTGAGCGCCTCGATCTCATCCGCGTGGAGCAGCGGGCCCAGGGCGTCGCACATGGCACGCAGCCGCCTGGCATCCCGCCACAGCTCCGCGACGTCACTGAGCAGCGACTCCGGAATCGGCATTCCACTGTATTGCCAGACGACGGTGCGAAGCTTCGGCGCAACGTTGAAAGTCAGCCCGTGGTCAATGCCCCAGATCCGCCCGGCCTGATCCTGCAGGAAATGACCCGCCTTGCGGTCCGCGTTGTTGGCGAGGCAGTCGAAGACGGCGATGGTCTGGAATTCACTCGCGTGGCGCTCGTGCAGCTCCGTCAGACTCACACTGGGCCGTGGCTCGACGTAGAGCTGAACCGAGCCGATGCCGTACGGGCCATCGCGGATGACCGTCGGCGGAATGAAGTCCCAGCCAAGATAGCGACTGAAGAGGTAGGCGGCTCGCTCGCGCCGGTACAGCGTTCCATCGGGGAAATCCCAGAGAGGGACCTCGCCGCGTCGCGGTTTGTAGATGCCGAGGATCTGTTGGTCTTCCGCCTGGATGGCCACGGCGTACGTGTAGTTGGAGCCCCAGGGTAGCGGCTGACAGGCGACGATCTCGCCAGCGCTGATGAAGGCCTCGGCCTCCTCCAGCGTAACCGCCGGCGCCTGCGCCGCCCCGTCGTCCGCTGCGCCGTTGACGTCTCGCCGAATGGCCGGACTGATGGAATGCCGGTGGTGTCGTCTGCGTCCCATCGCCCCATTGTAGCGCGTCATCTGGGCGGCGATCCTGTTAGTGGAGCGGTTTGTTGCGCCGTCCTGGGTTGCAGACGTTGCGCAGGCATGAACGGCCTGAGAGTCGAGACGCTGGCCGCGATGGCAACAGGCCCTGCCCGGCGCCGCTGAGGCCTCGCGACAGATCGTGAAGTTATCGTGAAGCGACGCGCGTTCAGATTGACATCCTCCGCTCGCTTTCGTACACTGGCTCACGGTTCACAACATCCCGGCAGATCGAGCGGGATCGACATAGAACGGCGGAGCCGAATCGTCCACTCCAGATGAGGGCGTCTGGTGGACGAACGGGGGACCCAATACCTTTGGGGTGAATCGCCGGCAGTCACGCCAGCGTAGGACCGGATAACAGGGCGGTGGCGCCCCGGCCCGAACCCGTCAGCTAACCCCGTAGGCAATCCAGCCGCTTTCCGCTTCACCAAACAGCCATTCGCTCGGAGCGGGGAGCGAGTAATTCTGGAGGGTGGTGTCCACGCGGCGGGTACGAGGCGCCTGCGTGCGCTGAGGACTGTGTCGTTGCGCGGATCAACGTATGGTGTGTCTTCCAGCGACTGCATCCTCGCGCGTGCGGACGGGTGCGCTTCTTCGTTGCCGGGGCGTGTTCGTCGCGGCGGTACTCTTTGGCACCGTGCTGCTGGACCTGGCACAGCCTGCCTCGTCCGCGTTCGCCGCGGGCCTCGCGGACCCGGCCCCCGGATCGGGGTCGAATGGCGTCTCCACGGCCGGCGTGTTCGCCACTGGCGCCGACGTGATGGTCGTCGGGACGGGAGAGGTCGGGCTCAAGCTTCGGTCGGGTCCGGGCCCGAGCTATCCGGTCGCGGTCACGGCTGACGAAGGCACGGTGCTGCGCGTTGTCGCGGGCCCTGTCTCCGACGGCGACGGCAACTGGTATCAGGTCAACGCCAACACGAACAGCGGCCGTCTTCGTGGCTGGGCCCCTGGGACGAACCTGGTCGACCCGGCGCTCGTCAAACCGCAACCGGACGGCGCGGTGGGAACCCGGAGCTTCACCGCGAAGACGATGGGGTACGCCAGCGGGAACGGGATTGGCTTCTACACCGCGACCGGCACGCGGGTACACTGGGGCACGGTCGCCGTAGACCCGAAGTTCATTCCGCTCGGCTCCCTGATGTTGATCCAGGGCCTGGAAGGTGTCTTCGTCGCCGAAGACACCGGCTCAGGCGTACGTGATGCGATGGTGGACGTCTGGTTCCCGGACCTGGCCGCGGCGCTTCGGTTCGGCACGCAGAACCGCGCCATCATCATTATCCGCGAGGGCTACGGATCCTGAAAGCCGCGCGAGCTGCTGAGTGGCGGTACTTCGCGCGGCCCGGGAGAGCACAGGCCACGCCGGCGAGACGGTCCGGCCTGATGGACGCGCGGTCCGGGCTGCTTGTCGCCGTCGTCGCAGGCGCATTCGCGCTGGTCGGCATGGCGGATCGCTCGCGGCCCGCGCCGACGCCGGACGCAGGGCGGAGCCTGGAGTCGCCGGCGGCCGATCTTCACGTTGACGACTCGCTGGCCGTCTTCGACTTCGGCCTGACGCAACCGGCTGCGCTCCAGCCAGATTCCTCGGACAGGGGTTCCGGGCACACTGCCGCCGGACACGGCGGGCTACCGGTGCCCATCCACCCGTTCGAGCACGTCGTGCAGCCGGGCGAGACCCTGTCGACGATCGCCGAGTCATTCGGGATCGACGTGGATACCCTCATCGGCGCCAATAACCTCGGGAACCCTGACGTCATCCCAATCGGGTCGAAACTGATCGTTCTGCCAGTGCTCGGCGTGGTGCACGTGGTGACTGTGGGTGACACCGTCAATCGCGTCGCCGAGCGCTACAGCGTCACCGCGCGCGAGATCGTCCTGGCAAATGGACTCGAGGACTCGGAGCTGATCCAACCGGGCCAGAAACTGATCGTCCCCGGCGCGAGACCGCCCCGCGTCGAGGGCGCGCTCGCGACTGCCGTGAGGGCAGAGCCGGCGCGTCACGGAGGGCTGTGGCCCGCGGGTGGCCGCATCACGACGTACTTTGGCGAGGTGGGTCCGACGTCGCCGCGCGGCCACGCGGGACTGGACATCGCGGCGCCGTCCGGCGCGCCAGTCGTCGCGACGGACTCCGGCGTGGTCGTCATCGCGACGCCGAGCGGCGGCGCGTACGGCTCCATGGTCATGATCGATCACGGCGGTGGGGTCAGGAGTGTCTACGGCCACCTGAGCCGGATCGACGTCCGCGCTGGCGAACGGGTCGATCCGGGCGAGCAGATTGGCCTGGTGGGCAGCACCGGCTACAGCACCGGCCCGCACCTGCACTTCGAAATGCGCGTAGGCGGCGTGCTACGGGATCCGCTGAGCTTCTTGCCCTGACCTGCCAGAGCCCTGGCAGCGCAGCCTGGCAACTCCCGGCAGCGCTGGTCCCGGGCGGGGCTCAGTCCGGCTTGGTGAGCCCGGCCAGGAACTCGCGGTTGTTCTTCGACTTGAGCAGCCGGCTCATGACCAGCTCGATACTGTCCGACGAGCCGATCTGCGCCAGCATGCGCCGCATCGTCCAGACCATCTTGAGCGTGTTCTCGTCCAGCAAGAGCTCCTCACGGCGCGTGCCGGACCGCAGGACGTCGATCGCCGGAAAGACCCGCTTCTCGGAGAGCTTGCGGTCCAGGTGCAGCTCCATGTTGCCGGTGCCCTTGAACTCCTCGTAGATCACGTCGTCCATGCGGGAGCCGGTATCGATGAGGCAGGTTGCCAGGACCGTGAGGGAGCCGCCCTCTTCGATCTTCCGCGCCGCTCCAAAAAAGCGCTTGGGCGGGTACAGGGCGACCGGGTCGATACCGCCAGAGAGCGTCCGGCCGCTGGGCGGGACCGCGAGGTTGTAGGCGCGGGTGAGGCGGGTGATCGAGTCCAGCAGGATCACAACGTCGCGCCCGCACTCCACGAGCCGGCGGGCGCGGTGCAGCGCCATCTCGGCAACCGTCGTGTGGTCCTCGACCGGCTCGTCGAAGGTGGAGCTGACCACTTCGGCATTCACCGAGCGCTTGAAGTCGGTCACTTCCTCGGGGCGCTCGCCGACCAGGACCGCCATGAGGTGGACGTCCGGGTGGTTCGTGGTGATGCCGTTCGCGATGTGCTTCAGCACGGTCGTCTTACCAGCTTTGGGTGGCGAGACGATCAGACCGCGCTGGCCCTTGCCGATGGGCGAGACCAGGTCGATCAGGCGCTGGGTGAGATTGCGCGGCTCCGTCTCGAGGAAGAGCAGCTCCGTCGGAAAGATCGGCGTCAGGCTATCGAAATGCGGACGGGACTTGGCGGCCTCCGGCGTCAGGCCGTTGATCGTCTCGACGCGCAGCAGGCCCTGGTACTTCTCCGACTCTTTTGGCGGACGGACGTAGCCCGTGACCATGTCGCCGGTGCGAAGGCTGAAACGCCGGATCTGGGACTGGGACACGTAGACGTCGTGCGGGCCGGGCAGGAAGCGCGCCTGGCGAAGGAACCCGTAGCCGTCCTCGACGATGTCCACCACGCCCTGAGAGAAGATGTTGTCGCGCTCCTCCTGGCCGTAGAACTGCCCTCGTTGCCCGTCCTGAGCAGCGCCGTTCTGGAGGTCCGATTGGGGAGGGTGGGGTTTGCGGGCGCCATGCGGCCGTCGGGTACGGGCTCGGACTTCGCCGGTAGTCACACCAAGCTCCTGATGGAGAACTTCGCCGCGGATATCGGGATAGTGCAGCGGGGCTGCTCGTCGCTATCAGCGTGCTGGGCTTGCGGATGCCTCACGGGGGCGCAAGCACGAAGGGCGTCGGCTGGCCTGGGAGGCGAGGGCGTCCGCGATGGACTCACTGGGGAATGCGCGCGCGACTCGAGTACCGCGGAGCCGGCAGCCAGCGTTGCCTCTGCACTATAGCACTTCGCAGTTACTTTCGCCAAGCATCGAAGACCGTTTGACTCACCGCCGCAATGGCCTGATTTGCCGTTTCCGGGTCGTCAATGCCCTCGGTGAAGACAGCCAGCACGTACGTGGCACGCGAGGCGTACACGATGCCAACGTCGTTGGCGACGCCGCTGTACCAGCCGCTCTTGTGCGACAGTAGCGTGCCTGGTGGCAGACCACGCGCTAGCTTCGTGCTGTCAGCGGTCCGCTGGAGCAGTCCACGCATGGTCTGGCTGGCGCCGCGGCTGACAAGCTGGTCGTTGGCCATGAGCACGAAGAGCGTCGCCATGTCCGCCGGCGATGTCTGGTTGAAGCCCGGATCCACTGGACCGCTGGCTAGCGAGAAGAAGTTGTTCATTCGAATGCTCTTGAGCCCCAGGGAGGCCATCAGCGTGTTGACCCGCGGCTCGCCCGCCAGATTGAGCAGGCGGTTCGCCGCGTCGTTGTCGCTCAGGACGAGCGCGCGCTCCAGATCCTGGTGGACCGTGTCGCTCATCGCGATGGTCCCGACCTGCGCCTGGCGGAGCACCTCCGCGGCGATCGGGACCTTGTTGACGCTCGCGGAGTGGAACACCTCGTCACCGCGAATCGATAGCCGCTCACCGGTGCTCAGATTGCGGGCGGTGACGCCCAGACGAGCACCGCCTGCTACCTGCTTGAATGCGACCGCCACGGCGGTCTGGAGGCTCGCCGGGGCCATGGGCGCCGCGGTAGCGGCGCCCGCTGGCTGACTCATCGAGGCCTGAAAGGCCGTTCCTCCAGCGGCAAAGCGCGTTCGTGTGGACCAGATCGTGTTCAGGCTCCGCTCCGTGGCGGGCGTAAGGCCTGATCTCGTGACGCTGCCTGGACCCTGGAGGTACGCTCCCACGCCCTGCCGCTCATCGCCGAAGCGGTCCACCAGGTAGGCGAGGTAGGCCGCGCCGATCTCGGCGTTGTCGACCGGGGTCTCGCGGTCGGCCGCGCGCTTGAGGAGCC
>JADZDV010000513.1 GCA_020850915.1 Chloroflexota bacterium
AGCCCCTCGGGCGAAGAGGCGGCCGTCGCCGCGTTCATCGCCCGGATGCTTGCCGACGCGGGGCTGGAGGCTGAGGTCTACGAGGCCGACGCCAACCGTCCGAACGTCGTGGCGCGGCTGCGCGGCGCGGAGCCCGGTCCAACCCTGCTCTTCCAGGGCCATACCGACACCATCCCCGTCTATGGGATGCCTGAGCCGTTCAGCGGCCGCGTTGAGAACGGCGCCATCCATGGCCGGGGCGCCTGCGACATGAAGGGGCCGCTGGCGGCCGCGCTCTGTGCCCTGCTGGCCGCCCACGAGGAGGGCCTCGTCCGCCGGGGCGAGCTGATCGTCGCCTGTACAATCGACGAGGAGCACGAGAAGCGGGGCATCGCGGCCCTCGTCCAGCGCGGCATTCGGGCGGACTTCGGCGTCTGCTGCGAACCGACCGGCCTGCGGATCGCCATCGGCCAGAAGGGTGCCCTGGCCGTGCGGGTCACGACCCATGGGCGGGCCACCCACGGCAGCACGCCCGAGCGCGGAGTGAACGCCGTCGTCAACATGGCGAAGGCCATTCTCGCCGTCCAGACGATCGAGCTCCCCACGGCTGAGGTCGTCGGCGTTGGCCGCGTTGCCGGCACGCTGAACGTCGGCATCGTCCAGGGCGGCTACTCCCACATGGTGGTCCCGGATACGTGCCGGATCTGGGTCGACCGGCGTCTCGCTCCCGGCGAGACGCCGGAGCAAGCGCTCGCAGCCATCTCCGTCGCGCTCGAGACGCTGCAACGGGATGACCCGTCGTTCGAGTTCGAGGTGGACGTCGATCCCCCAGGCTACACCTGGCCACCGGCCGTGCGACACGGCACCAACGGCACGCTGATCGAGGCGTCCGCCTCCATCGTCCAGCTAGCCGGCGCTGCCCACACGGCCGTGCGCGGCGCCGGGGCGCCGCTGGCCGTCATGAACGCCTGGACAGAGGCCGACTTCCTGGTCAACGACGCCGGCATCCCGACGGTCATCTTCGGCCCGGGCCGCCTGGAGCTGGCGCACTCCGCCACCGAGCGGATCGAGGTCGAAGAGCTGGTCGCCGGCGCGACGATCTACCGCGAGATGATCGCTCGCGCACTGGGGTAATCTCCGTCGCGTCTGCCTCTCCGCGTCTTCGTCTTCGTTGCCTCGCGATCAGACGTTGCGCACCGCGGTGAGGTCGATCTCCACCAGCATCTGCTTGTGCGGCGAGATGTCCAGGATCGGCATCACCGTCGTCGGCGGCAGGCGGTCGCCAAAGAACGCCAGGGACACGCGCTCCAGGGCGTGCAGGTCGTCCATCTCTCGGAAGTAGAGGTCCTGGGACGCAACGGCCTGCATCGACGACCCGACCGACTCCAGGATCTCGCGGTGCGTGCCGTAGATGCACCAGGCCTGGGCGACGATCGGCTTCTCCGCGTGCAGCCGGCCTCGGGCCAGCTCGCTCGCCAGGTTCGGCAGGTCTGTCAACGCCTCGACGATCCGCTCCTGCTGCTTGTGGTCGTAGGCCACCTCGCCGGCGGCGAAGACGAGCGGCCCGGCCATCGCCACCTGGGCGTAGTGGCCGTACGGCTCCATCCCGCCGGGAGCGCGGACGACTTCCTTGCGGTACTCGCCGCCCGGAACGAGGCCCGTGACTTCGAGCTGCACCAGCACGTCCGGGGTCGGCCCGAGATCGCCCACCTGGAGCGTCGTGTTGGGCGGAGCATTTTCGCGGTCCGGCCAGGCGGCGCGCCGAGCCGCGGTGAGGGCGGTGACGTCGCGCATGTCGCCGCGCATGTAGATGTACTGCTTCACCAGGTCGTTGATGGACGCTCCCTGGCTCTCCAGGACGGTCCGCATGTTCGCGAAAGCCTGGGCCGTCTGGGCCACGTGCGGCTGGTCGCGTCCGTCTGAGAACGGCCGGCCGGTGGCGAACTGTCGGCCGGCGTCACCCAGCTCCTGGTAGCGGTCCACCGTTCGCCCGGTCCTGGGGTCCAGGCCCATGGTCGGGGTCAGAAAGAGGAACTGGCCCGCCCGGGTCGCCTGCGGATACGGCGCGGCGATCGCCTCCAGCTCCGGCAGCCGGACCACCGTCTTCTCCAGCGGTCCGCCCCCGGCCAGTGCCACTACCTCGATCTGGAGAGCAACCGCCAGATTGGTGCCGGCGCGCGGGTACTGCAGGATCGTCGTGGCCGGCGGGCCCGCCGGGAACACGTCCGGCAGCAGACGCTCGAACGAGCCGACAAAGCGGATGTCCTGGAAGAACACCCGCTGGCGCAGCACCTGGTCCAGGCTGGAGCCGTTCGCCTCCAGCACGCGGCGGATGTTCGCGTAGATCTGCCACGTCTGGCTCAGGGTGGGCCCCTCGTGCCCGTCCAGGTGGGGCAGACCGGTCGACAGGTTCTTCCCGTCGCTGCCCAGGTCTGCAAAGCGGCGCACCAGCCGGCCGGTCTGTGGGTCGACGCCGGTCTGTGCGCCAAGGAAGATGAGCTGGCCGACCTTCGTGCCGATGGGATAGTGCGCTGTGCCACCGAGTGATGGCGCACCGATGATCTCCGGCTTCACCTCGTCTCCTCTCGCGTCTTCCTGGCGCATGTCTCAGAGTTAGACCAGAGCTACCATGGAACCCGCGGGCGCTGCTCGCACAACGATGTGGATCCTACGTTGGCTCTGGTCTAGGCGAGCAGCGCGATGCCGTCGATCTGGACGACGGCATCGCGGAGCGGGAGCGACGGCACCTCCACAATGCCGCAGGCCGGCGCATCGGTCGGGAAGTAGCGCGCGGCCACCCGTTCGATGGCGGGGATGTCCCGCGCGTCCGTCAGGTAGACGTTGAGCTTCAGGAGGTTCTCGAGCGATGTTCCCTGCTCCTCCAGAGCTCGCCGCGTGTTCTCGAGGATGGTGACCGTCTGCGCCGCGGCCGGGCCCTCTCGCCAGTCCGTCGCGACGCTGCCGCTCGCCAGGTTCGCGGACGGCAGGTCGCCGTAGCCGCGGACCATCCGGCCGGTCGCCGGGTCGATGCCGAACTGGCCGGACAGGAACAGCAGGTTGCCGCTCCGGGACAGGCTGGCTGCGTGCGTGCAGACCGGCAGCGCGCTCGTCGTGACCATCTCACGCCGCTCCGGGCCGGGCAGCAGGACCGAGCATTCGATCTCCAGCGTGAACCGGCTGACGCCCAGCTCGGTGCAGCCGACGATCGTGGTAGGCGGCGGGTTGTCCGCGAAGAACCCGCGGTAGACCCGTTCCCAGGCCGGCAGGTCCCGCATCTGCTTCAGGTAGATGGTCGTCTTGACCACGTCGGCGAAAGACGCGCCGCCATCCTCCAGGACAGCGCGGGTGTCCTCCAGGATGGCGAAGCTCTGCGCCGCGACGCGCTCCTCGATCTCGTCCGTTGCGCGGCGGCCGCTGGCCAGCTCCCGGCCGCGCGGACCGAGGTCCTCGTAGCGCTCCACCACCCGGCCGGTGTCGTTTCGAGCGGCGATCATCCCCGCCGCGAACGCGGCCTGGCCGGTCCGCGCGGCGACCATGTAGTGGCCCACCGCCTGGGAGATGCGCGGGGATCCGACCCCCTCCCGCTTGCCCCCCTCCCGCGGCAGGGCGACGATGACCTCCGCCTGGATCTGCGCCCCTGGCACGCACAGGGCGCTGGTCTCGATGTTGGTGATGGGTGGCGGATCGTGTGGGGCGAACGGCCGACTCCGCACCGGCATGAGGGCCGGCAGGTCGCTGAAGTCGGTCATCCACATGTTGATCCGCAGGATGTCCTGGAGCGATGCCCCCTGCTCCTCGCAGATCGTTCTGATGTTCTGGAACATCTGCCAGCACTGCGCCTGAACCGGGCCGGACCACGAATCCGCGGCCAGGCGTCCCATCGCGAGCGTGGGGCCGATCTCATCCCGGAGCTCCGCGCAGGAGGTCACCAGCCGACCGGTCCCCGGGTCGATCCCCGCCTGAGCGGAGAGGAACATCAGCGGTCCGGTCCGTGTCCCCAGCGAGAAGCTGCCAACCGGGTTCGCTACGCGATCGGACTTCACGATCTGTTTCGGCACATTGCACCTCCTCGCGCCCATAGTAACCGCTCAGCGCGGGAAGGCTCGCCTATCACTTGCCTCCTTGCCCCGCGCTCGGTTACACCGGCACAGGAGAGCGCTTCATGCCAGTCAAGCCCGCCGTCCTCAACGCCCTGATCGCGCTCTCGCTCGTCCTCGTGACGGCCTGCTCTGCGATCGGCGGCTCTCCTCTCTCCAGCGTGCTGCCCCAGCCAGAGCCCGCGGCCACACCAGCCCTGCCTCCGCCGACGGCCACGCCGCGTCCTTCGCCGGATGCCACGGCGAGCGCTTACTTCCAGGCCTGGACCCAGGGCCAGTATGCCCTCATGTACGACCTGCTGTCTGCAGCCGCGAAGAGCACCATTTCACAGGACGTGTTCGTCCGCCGCTACACCAACATCCGCGATGGCTTGAGCGTCTCGAAGATCGACCTCCAGAGCCAGCCGGCCACCGTCGGCCCTCCGCCGGCGCCTGCCACCTCGTCAGCCAGCCAAGTGCCAGCCAGCAGCCCCGTTCCCGCCATCGAGGCGATCGCCTCGGCGCCGTTCCAGGTCACCTGGCACAGCGCCATCGTCCCGGACATCGTCGAGTCGAAGCGCCTGCCGCTCGTCCAGGAGCAGGGCGCCTGGCGCGTCGCCTGGGATCCCAGCCTGATCTTCAACGGCCTCACCGCCACCGCCACCGTGCGGGCCATCTCGGATGACGGGCCGCGGGGGCGCATCCTGGATCGGAACGGCAAGCCGCTGGCCGACAACGGCGCCATCCTGGCCGTCGGCGTGGTGCCCGGCGACATCAAAGACGAGAACGCGATGGTCAAGGCGCTCTCGGACACCCTCAAGCTGGATCCCGCCGCCGTCAAGAAGAAGTACCAGGGCGGCCAGCCGGACTGGTTCATGCCGATCGTCGTCCGCCCGCTCTCGGACGAGCAGGCCCTCCAGCAGGCACTCGGCTCCGTGCCCGGCGTGGAGCTTCAGCACAAGCCCGCCCGCGTCTATCCTCTGGGCGACGCCGCGGCCCACGTCGTCGGCTACATCACTCATGTCACGGCTGATGACCTCAAGCAGCTCGCCGAGAAGGGCTACACCGAAGACGACTGGGTTGGCCGGGCGGGGATCGAGGCCTGGGGCGAGGCGCAGCTCGCCGGCCAGAAGGGGGGCCGGGTCATCATCGCGGACGACAAGGGCCGCGTCGTCCGCACAATCGCCGAGCGCAAGGCGTCGCCCGGCGCGGACATCCGTCTCAGCCTCGACGCCGGCATCCAGGCCCAGGCCGCAAAGGCGCTCGGCGACCGGATCGGGAGCGTGGTGGTGGTCGACCCGCGCGACAACAGCCTGCTCGCTCTGACCAGCCGCCCGAGCTTTGACCCGAGCAAGTTCATCCTCGGCCTGACCGACGCCGAGTGGCAGGCGATGAACGGCCCGAACCGGCCGCTCATCCTGCGCGCCACGGAGTCCGCCTATCCGACCGGCTCTACCTTCAAGGTCATTACCATGGCGGCCGGCATGGAGAAGGGCAGCTTCAAGACGAGCGACACCTTCAACTGCGCCCTCGACTGGAACGGCCTGCCCGGCGTGACCCTCCACAACTGGGAGCCACAGGGCATCCTGAACCTGCCCGAGGCGCTCACCGAGTCCTGCAACCCCGCCTTCTACACCATCGGCCTGAAGCTCGATCGGATCGATCCGGACATCCTGCCAACGTTTGCGAGAGCTTTCGGGCTCGGCCAGCCGACCGGCATCCAGGGCGTGCCCGAGGTCGCCGGTACCGTCCCGGACCCCGCCTGGAAGCAGCAGCAGGAGGGCCAGCCCTGGACGGCCGGCGACGCCGTGAACCTGGCCATTGGCCAGGGCTACCTGCTCGCCACGCCGCTCCAGCTCGCCAACGCCTACGCCGCCCTGGCCCGCGGCGGCGCTCGGAAGACCCCCGTGCTCGTCAAGGCCGTCGTCCGCCCGGATGGCACCCAGCAGGCCCCCGCGGCCCAGGACAAAGGCACGCTGCCGATCGGCGCCGCCACCCGCGCGGCGATCCTGGAGGGGATGAAGCGCGTTCCCAGTACGCCGGCCGGCACGGCCTACTACGCCTTCAAAGACGAGAAGACCTCCACCGCCGCCAAGACCGGCTCCGCCGAGAACGAGAACCCGGACGCCCACGCCTGGTTCGCCGGCTGGCAGACCGCCGATCGGCCGACCACCCTCACGATCGTCATGGTCGAAGGTGGTCAGCACGGCAGCACCGTCGCCGCCCCCATCGCCCGCCAGGTGCTCGACTTCGCCTTCCCGCTCGCTCGGTAGGGACACGCCACCGCGCCGGTCTCAGAACGGATGCTCGCTACCGGCGAGGGCGGGTAGTGAAGAGGTGGTGGGGCAGCAGAGCAGAACGGGGTGCCGCCATGCCGGTCCACCCGCTGACTCGGGAGCAGTGCGGGCACCGGGGGCCACTCCTACCGGTCCGACGACGCTGCGACATCGCTGAGGCGCCCCCCACGCCTCCATTTGGTCGCCCTCGGGCGCGTTTTCGGCTACCGTCGGAGAGTGGCCCGCGACGTGCGACTCGGCGCGCGGGTCCAGTTCTGACAGTTCAGTTCTGGGAGTGACCTACAGCGCATGCGCGTTCTTGTCACCGGCGGCGCCGGCTACATCGGCAGTGTCGTCGTGGAAGAGCTGTTACGACGCGATCACGAGGTCGTCGTGTACGACAGCCTCTACAAGGGCCATCGCCAGGCGGTGGCCGAAGGCGCCGACTTCATCCAGGGCGACCTGCTCGACACAGACCTGCTCCGCGCCACCCTGAGCGAGCGGGGCGTCGAGGCGGCCGTTCACATGGCGGCCGACTCGCTCGTCGGCGAGTCCGTCGAGCAGCCGGGCAAGTACTACCGGAACAACGTCGTCGCCAGCCTGAACCTCGCGAACGGTCTGGTAGAGCTGGGCATCACGCGGCTGGTGCTCTCCTCCACCGCCGCCGTCTATGGCGAGCCGGCGAAGCAGCCGATCGAGGAGAGCGACCCCACCGGGCCAACTAACACCTACGGCGAGACCAAGCTCGCCTTCGAGCGGGCGCTCCACTGGTACGGCCAGGCCCACGGCCTCCGCTACGCCAGCCTGCGGTACTTCAACGCGGCCGGCGCCAGTGCGGAGCACGGCGAGGACCACACCCCGGAGTCCCACCTGATCCCGATCGTGCTCCAGACCGCGGCCGGCCAGCGCCCGTACGTGACAGTCTTCGGCGACGACTACCCGACCCGGGACGGCACCTGCGTGCGGGACTACATCCACGTCGTGGACCTGGCCCGCGCCCACGTGCTGGCGCTCGAGGCGCTGCACCGTCAGCCGGCGCCGGCCGGCGCGATCGGCTTCACCTACAACCTGGGCCGCGGCGGCGGCGGCTACACGGTGCGAGAGGTGATCGACGCGGCGCGGCGCGTGACCGGGCGAGACATCCCGGTCCAGGTGGGAGCGCGCCGCGCGGGCGACCCGGCCGTGCTGGTCGCCAGTTCAGAGCGCATCCGGCGAGAGCTGGGCTGGCGACCGGAGCGGCAGGATCTCGGGGTCATCGTGGAGTCAGCCTGGCGCTGGCTGCTGGGCCATCCCCATGGCTACGGCGAGGCGTTGCCATGACTCCCAGTGCGCGCCGGCACCTATAATCGCCCCATTCGAGGTGGAGAACGCGACCGATGGTGAGACTCAGCGGCAAGCGGGCACTGATGGAGCAGCTCATCGCCGATGGGCACACGTACATCTTCGGGAACCCGGGCACGACCGAGCAGGCGTTCCAGGACATCCTGCAGGAGTACCCGGCGCTGCGCTTCACCCTCGGCCTGCACGAAGGCGCGGTGGTCAGCATGGCGGATGCCTATGCTCGCGGCACTGGCCGGCCAGCATTCGTGGAGCTGCACATCGCGCCCGGTCTCGGCAACGGCATCGGCATGATCAACAACGCCCTCCAGGGCGGCTCGCCGCTGGTGATCTACGTCGGCCAGTCCTCCACCGAGGCGCTCTTCCAGCAGCCGCACCTCTCCGGCCAGCTCGTCGAAATGGCCCGTCCGGTCACCAAGTGGGCGTACGAAGTGCTGCACGCCAACGACGTGCCCCAGGCGCTCCGCCGCGCCCACAAGATCGCCATGACGCCGCCGATGGGCCCGGTCGTCCTGTCTGTCCCGATCGACGTGATGGACGGAGAGGCCGACGTGGAGATCGCGCCCACCTCCTACGTGCGCTCACGTGCGCGGCCCGAGGCCGGGGCGGTGCGCGAGGCGGCGGAGCAGCTCCTCAGCGCGCAGCAGCCGCGATTGATCCTCGGCCAGCAGGTAGCCGTGGCCGGCGCCCAGGAGGAGGTGGGGACGGTTGCCCGCTTGCTTGGCGCGCCGATCCACCGGATTTTCACCTCAGAGCCGGTCACGCTCCCGGACGAGCCGCTCGCCGCCAGCGGCGTCCCGTTCCAGGGCGGCCAGGCCGTGGCGCGGATGTTCGCCGACTGCGACGCGCTGCTCTCGGTCGGCGCTCAATTGTTCCGGGTTGTCTTCCCAGACCCGCGGAACCCGTTGCCGCCGAGCACGCGGGTGATCCACCTGGACGGCTCGCCCTGGGAGATCGGCAAGAACCTGCCCAACGTCCTCGGCATCCAGGCGGACGTGAAGGTCGCCCTCCAGGAGCTGATCGAGGAGATCCAGCGGCTCCAGACGCCCGCCCAGGCAGAGCAGGCGCGCGCCCGGGGCGAGGCGCTGGCGGCAAGTCTGCGCGAGCGCCGCGAAAAGCAGCTCGCGGCAGACCGCGACCGCTGGGACGCCAGCCCGATCAGCGTGCCGCGTCTGATGAGCGCGGTAGTGGATGCGCTGCCGCCCAACGCCATCGTCTTCGCCGAGGCTAGCACGTCGAGTCGGGTGCTCGAGCGTTACCTGCGCGCCCGACCCGGCGACTTCTATACCTCCCGCGGTGGCGGG
>JADZDV010000514.1 GCA_020850915.1 Chloroflexota bacterium
CTCCAGGGCAGGAACATCCGGAGGTACCAGCTTGAAGCGGCGCCGCGGTTCCAGCCCGGGGATGCGGTGGTGACGCGGAACTTCAATCCCACGGGCCACACCCGCCTGCCGCGCTACGCGCGCGGTAAACCCGGCGTTGTCACCATAGTACATGGCGCCTATCTGTTCGCCGACACCGCCGCCGAGCGGCTCGGCGATAACCCACAGTACGTGTATTCCGTTCGGTTCGAGGGCCGGGACCTGTGGGGGGCGGACGCGCAGCCGAACACCTGCGTCCACCTGGATCTCTGGGAGAGCTACTTCGAGTAGGCGTAGCGGCGTCCGGACTATGTTGAACGAACACCGATATCAGCAGGAGGTTTGAGATGGGTGCGCTGTATCCTGGCAGCCCCTCGTTCGGGACGCGGTTCCCGGTGCCGGATGATGAGATCGCGGCGCGCGCTTGGGCTCTGGAGTCCCTGCTTGCCGAGAAGGGACTCATCAGCAGCGACATGATCGATCGTCTGATCGCCGCCTACGAGAACGACATCGGGCCCATGCTAGGCGCGAGGGTCGTCGCACGCGCCTGGGTGGATGCCAGTTTCAGAGAGCGCCTCCTCCAGAACGCGACGACCGCTTGCGCCGAGCTGGGGATCGCCGGTATGCAGGGGGAGCACATGGTCTGCGTGGCGAACTCGCCAGAGGTGCACAACGTCGTGTGTTGCACCCTGTGCTCCTGCTACCCCTGGCCGGTCCTGGGTCTGCCCCCCAGTTGGTACAAGCACCCGGCCTACAGGGCTCGGCTGGTGGCCGACCCACGTGGCACGCTCCGGGAGGACTTCGAGCTGACCATCCCCGCGGACGTGGAGATCAGGGTCTGGGACAGCAGCGCCGAGATCCGCTACTTCATCCTTCCGGAGCGCCCGGCGGGGACCGAGCACCTGACCGAAGAAGAGCTGGCTAAGCTTGTCGGACGCGACGCCATGATCGGTGTCGCAACCGCGGCTGCGCCTCAGTCCGCTGGCGCGTGAGGACTCCCATGGAGCAGCAATCGATTCGACCGGTGGACCGCAAGATCGCGGATGTCCTCCCCCGCAAGAGTGGTGAACTGATCTTCGATGCCCCCTGGGAGAAGCGTGGCTTTGGCATGGTGGCCGCCCTGTGCGAGCAGGGTCTCGTTCCCTTTGACGATTTCCGCTGGCGTGTAGCGGCGGCGATCTCCACCTGGGAGCGCTACAATCACGGCCAGGAGGAGCAGTTCTCCTTCAGCCAGCGCTGGCTAGCGGCCCTCGAGCGGCTGCTCATCGATCGGGGTCTCCTGTCAAAGGAGGAGATCGACCAGCGTGCCGCTACGGTCACCTCGCCACCAGCAGGATCCCCTCAGTAGTCTCATCCCGCGGGAGGCGGCTCGCTGGCCGCCTCCCCATAGCGCATTGGAATTCGACGCACATGATCTCCAAGGAAGGCCTGGTCCCCTTTTTTCAGCACGCCCACCACCGCGTCGAGGGGGACCTACTAGATTTTCAGGAAGCTCTGGTGCGGGGGCAGGTTGAGGTAGCGCTCTTCGACCAGGCCGTCGAAGAGCTGCTCAACCACATGTACGCCGAGGAGGAAGCTATCTTCCCCGTGGTGGCGGTGGACGCGCCGGCCCCGGTTCAGGACCTGCACCGGGAGCACGGGCGCATCTGTGAGCTGGTGGAGCAGATCCGACACCTCCTGGGAGCCGAGCCGGACGGTCAAGCTCTCCGCACACTGACCGCCAGGCTCGTAAGTGTATTGGCCGCCCACAGCGCCGCGGAGGATTTCGGGATCTATACAGACCTCGTCGATCGTCTCGGCCCCGGGAGGGCCCGCGCGCTGCTGCACGAGGTTGAGAACAGCAGAGCGCCCGCGGGCTGGGTCTGCGTCGCCCGCCGCGACCGAGACGAGAGCCAGGAAGAACCGCCCGCCAGCTCGTGAGAACAGGGCGTCGCGTCAGCGCCACACCCGCCGACGATCACACGACGCCCGGCAAAGGCGCGCGACGGCGCGGCTAACGGGAACAGGTAGGTGTGTCGTCCTCGTCAAGACGCTTGACGGTCTTCCCGGTCAGCAGGAGAGTCCAGTTCGCATAGAGGGGCGTCGCCAGGCGGCCCAACCCGCGGGTGAGCATCGAACTCCCGGCAGACCGGGAGGCCAGGCCGCGGGAATTGCTGGCGGTCGATCCGCGCGCCCCGACGATCGTCTACGCCCTGCGCCAGGCGGACATCGAGCGTCTGACCGCGCGGCCGTGTGAGGCCGGGGTAGATGCATCGGTGTTCCACGCAGGCCTGGACTCTGAGGTCCGGTCGGACGTCCAGGATCGCTTCCCACGCGATGAACTGGCCTGCGTGGTCGCTACGATCGCCCTCTGAATGGGCGTGGATAAGCCGAACGTTCGCCGCGTCACGCGCGCGCACGCGCCGCGTAGCCTGGAGCGCTACGGGCAGGAGGTCGGGCGGGCCCGGCGCGACGGCGCGCCTGCACGCGTGGCGCTGCTGTACGATGAGCGCGACCTCTGCCTCGGCGCACCACCCATTTCATCCGATGTGCTGACCCTGCCCGACTGGCGCGCCGGCTTCGATCCTGCAGCGGTTCGCGCGATGGCCGCGGTGGGCGCGGATGGACCGGACCCGGTCGGCATCGCCCGGGCGCTGTACCAGGTCAGCAGCCTCCGCTCGCGACCGTATCGCACGCACCCAGCCCAGGGCTCGCTCGCGCGCACGCCCTGTCCCGAGGTGCTCGAGGCCGTGCGCGAGACGATCGCCTCCTGGGCGCCAGCCATCGGCGCACTCTCGTGCGCCACATCCTGCCAAACGTCGACAGCCTGGTCACTGTCTGCGCCATGGCCGGGCTCGGATTCGCCATTCTGACGGCGGCCGGGTTGAGCGTCACCGTCCGGGGGTTTAGCATGCCAGGCGATGGCCCGCGCGACGCGCTGGACCCGTGGCTGGAGCGGTGAGGGCGATGGCCTGGCTTTCCCACGATGGCGGACTGATCCTCCTGTCCCGCACCGTTCGCACGTTCGCCTACGGCTTCCTGGCGGTCGTGCTGGGGGTCTATCTGCGCGACCTTGGCTACGATGCCACCCAGATCGGCATCGTAGTGAGCGCCTCGCTGATCGGCTCGGCGTTCCTGACCCTCGCCCTCTCGAGCGTCGCCGACCACGTCGGCCGACGGCGGGTCCTGACGTTCTGCTCGGCGCTCATGGCGCTCTCCGGGGCCGCTTTTGCGCTGACCGACAGCTTCTGGATCCTGCTGGCGGCCACCCTGACCGGCACGGTCAGCGCGACGAGCAGCGAAGTGGGGCCGTTCCTGAGCCTGGAGATGGCGATCCTGCCGCGGACCGCGCCGGACGAGCGGCGGACCCGGCTGTTCTCCGTCTACAACCTGCTCGGCTCCGGCGCCACCGCCGCCGGCTCGCTCTTCACCGGCGCGATCGGCGCGCTGACGGCGATCTTCAGCGACGACGCGCTGCTCGCCGGCCGCCTGCTCTTCTGGCTCTACGCGACTCTCGCGCTCGCCAACCTCAGCATCGTGCTGCGCCTCACCGAGGCGGTGGAGCAGGCGCCCGTTGCGCGCCCGGCCTCGCTGCTCGGCTTGCACCGCTCGCGCGGGCGGGTCTTCGGGCTGGCCGCCCTCTTCAGCCTCGACTCGTTCGGCGGCGGCTTCGTCATCCAGAGCCTGATCGCCTACTGGTTCGTCCTGCGCTTCGACCTTGGCCTGGAGTCGCTCGGCCCGATCTTCTTCGGCGCGAACGTCCTGGCGGCATTGTCCTACCTGGCCGCCGAGAAGGTGGCCGCGCGCATCGGGCTGCTCAACACGATGGTGTTCAGCCACCTGCCGTCGGAAGTGCTGCTCGTGCTCATCCCGCTCATGCCGACGGCGGAGCTGGCCGTCGCCTGCCTGCTGCTGCGCCAGTCCATCTCCCAGATGGACGTCCCGACCCGCCAGTCGTACCTGATGGCCGTCGTGGAGCCGGACGAGCGCACCGCGGCGGCCGGGCTGACCAACGTCGCCCGCCAGGTGACTCAGGCCATCTCGCCAGCGCTGGCCGGTCTGTCGTTGAACCTGGCCGCGCTGGGCCTGCCGTTCTTCCTGGCCGGCGGGCTCAAAGCGATCTATGACGTCGCCCTGCTCGTCGCCTTTCGGAAGGTTCGGCCGCCCGAGGAGGAGGCCCGCGCCGACGGTGGCGACGCCGCCCGACGGCGCGCTCTCCCGTAGCCGCCAGCCGCGGGTCAGCTCGGCAAACGCCTCGCCCGCGGGGCTCGACTGGCGGCCACGGAGCCGCACCAGGCTGAACCACCGCCGTATCGGGCTCCCGAGTGGGGCTGGGGTTGCTGCTCTCCCTCACGTTCATGATCCCGCTCTCCATCCTGGCCGCCCGGCTGCTGCCGCTCGCGGCCTGAGCGCAGGGACAACCAGCGTC
>JADZDV010000515.1 GCA_020850915.1 Chloroflexota bacterium
CGGAGTTCGTCAAGATGGCGCGCATCATGTGGCTGCCATAGATGCATGTCATCTGGATGCAGGCCTTCAAGAACGCCGCTCTGCCGGTCCTGACCTTCGCGGCGCTGCTGTTCGTCAACCTGATCAACGGCTCGATCATCGTAGAGACGGTCTTCAGTTGGCCCGGTGTTGGCCTGCTGGTGATCGAAGCGGTACAGTTCCGGGACTACCCGGTGGTCCAGACGGTTGTCCTGCTCTTGAGCACCTTTTACATCGTCGCCAACCTGTGCGTGGACGTGCTCTACGCCTATCTCAACCCGAAGATCAGGTTCGCGTCATGACCGTTGAAGCCGCGAAGCTCAAAACCGCCGCCCCATCGCTCGGCGTCTTCCAAACCTGGAGGGACCGCCGCCTCCCGCCGCTGCTCCCGCTCATCATCGTGCTGCTGTTCGTCGGCTGCGCCGTGTTCGCCCCGTTCCTGGCGCCGCATTCCCCGGTGGATGGCTCCCTCGGCACCCGCCTCAAGCCGCCCTGGTTCATGGAGGGCGCGCGCGAGGGGTACCTCCTGGGCACCGACCGGCTCGGACGGGACGTCCTCAGCCGGCTGATCTTTGGCGCGCAGATCTCCCTCTCTGTCTCGATCGTCGGCATCATGCTGACCGGGACGTTTGGCGCCTTCATCGGCCTGCTGGCCGGCTTCCTGGGCGGCTGGGTCGAGACCATCCTGATGCGCCTGGTGGACATCTCCCTGTCGCTCCCGGGCATCCTGATCGCCGTGCTCCTCTCCGTCGTCTTCGAGCCTTCCTTTACCAACGTGGTGATCGTCGTCATCTTCCTGCTCTGGCCAAGCTACGCCCGCCTGGTTCGCGGCGAGACGCTGGGGATCAAGCAGCAGGAGTTCGTGGCACTGGCGCGTGTGGCCGGCTGCTCCAATCTGACGATCATGTTCCGCCACATCCTGCCAAACCTCGCGCCGTCTATCCTGGTGCTTGGAACGCTCCAGGTCGGCTTCGTCATCGTGCTCGAAGCGGGCCTCAGCTTCCTGGGTGTTGGCATCCCGCCCCCGACACCCTCCTGGGGCGTCATGGTCGCGGATGGCCGCGGGCTGATCGAGCAGGCCTGGTGGATCTCCATCCTGCCGGGCCTGGCCATCCTCGTCGTCGTGGTCTCGCTCAACATCCTTGGCGACTGGGTCCGCGACCGGCTGGATCCGAAGCTCCGCCAGATCTGATGCCGCGCATCCGTGAGTCAAGGCTCCAGGCTCCGGCCAGGAGCGGCGCTCGAGCAGCGGCGGCTCGAGGACGAGGAAGGATCGTCACAGGTGACGCCAGACGGCCGGTAGATCGCGGGGGTGACGGGAGGAACCGTGGCTGAGACGCTACTCGAGGTGCGCGACCTGCGCACCCATATCTATACCCGTCGAGGCGTTGTCAAGGCCGTCGACGGCGCCAGCTTCTCGCTCCGCCGGGGCGAGACCCTGGGCATCGTCGGCGAGTCCGGCTCTGGCAAGTCGATGACCTGCCTCTCGATCATGCGCCTCGTGCCGGAGCCGGGCGGCCGGATCGTTGGCGGCGAGATTCTCTTCGAGGGAGAAGACCTCCTGAAGAAGAGCAGCGACGAGATGCGCAAGCTTCGCGGCTCCCGGATCGCCATGATCCTTCAGGATCCCATGGCCTCGCTGAACCCCGCGTTCACCGTGGGCGAGCAGACAGCCGAGCCGCTCCGCGTGCACCGTGGCATGGGCGGCAAGGCGCTGCGCGACCGGGTGGTGGAGCTGCTCCGCCAGGTCCGCATCAGCGACCCCCAGCGCCGGGTGGACGCCTACCCCCACCAGATGAGCGGCGGCATGCGCCAGCGCGCCGCCGGCGCCATCGCCATCTCCTGCCAGCCGGGGCTGCTCATCGCGGATGAGCCGACCACCTCACTGGACGTGACGATCCAGGCGCAATACCTTCGTCTGCTGAAGGACATCCAGCGCGAGACGAACGTCGGCATGATCTTCGTCACGCACGATCTTGGCATCGTGGCCAAAATGTGCGACCGAGTGGCGGTCATGTACGCCGGGCGGATTGTGGAGAGCGGCTCGACGCGCGAGATCTTCACCCAGCCGCGCCACCCCTACACGATCGGCCTCCTGAACTGCCTCCCAACCTTGAAGAGCGGGCGCGAGCCGCTCGCCACGATCGAGGGGCAGCCGCCGGACCTCGCGAACCTGCCAACAGGCTGTAGCTTCGCTGCTCGCTGCCCGCTCGCCAGGCCCGAGCAGTGCGAGAACACCCCCTCGCTCGAGGAGATCCTCCCCGGCCATTTCGTCGCCTGCTGGCGCGCACGTGAGACGGAGAACATGCTCGCGGAGCTGAAGTCTGCCCGAGTGAGGTCCGCGTGAGCGCGCAGATGGAGCCGAACGGCCACCAGCTCGGCGACCACGGGCGCGACCTCAGCGGCGGCAAGGTCATCCTCGAAGCCAGGGGGCTGACCAAGCACTTCCCGGTCACCAGGGGCGTGATCATCAGCCGCACGGTTGGCACGGTGAAAGCGGTTGACGGCGTCGACTTCAGCCTCCGTGACGGCGAGACGCTCGGTCTCGTGGGTGAGAGCGGCTGCGGCAAGACCACCACGGCCAAACTCGTCCTGCTGCTCGAGCGCGCCACGAACGGCACCGTTCTCTTCCGCGGCAAGGATATCTACGCCCTCTCCGGCGCCGACCTCCGTGAGTACCGTCGGGCGGTCCAGGCGGTCTTCCAGGATCCCTACAGCTCGCTCAATCCGCGCCTCACCA
>JADZDV010000634.1 GCA_020850915.1 Chloroflexota bacterium
CCCACGAGGTGAGTGGCCGAGCCGATCACGACCACGCCGAGGAGGCCGAGGCCAGCGAGCTCACCGAAGCGCTCAAGCGAGCGAGTCGTACCGGCAAGAACACGGCCAGCGCCCAGCAGGCCCTTCGGGCCCAAGCGGAGCGTCGCCGCGATCTCCTCAAGAAGCTGGCCAAAGATAATCCTGGCCTCGTGGTCGACCTCGCGCTGACCTCGGCCGAACGTTCCAAGCTGCCGGCCCCGATCCGGCCGCTGACCGAGGAGCGGGTCAAGATCGACGGCGAGCTCCGGGTTCGGCACATCGACCGAGAAGACGGGACGAGCGAGTACGACATCAAGCTGGTCGGCAAAGGTCGCGAGACCCCACTGAAGCTGGGGCGGCCGATCAGAGGAGCGAAGCCCGGCGACTTCGTCAAGGTCGACGGGGTGGCGCTGGCCGGCGACCAGACGGTCGTGACCGAACAGATCGTGACGGCGCAGGCGACGACCGCGGCTGGCCCGACCGGAGATCAGCGGACCGCGATCGTCTTGGCGAGCGCGCCCGGCGCCGCTGCCCATCCTTACGCCGACAAGACCAATCTCGCCAGCACCTTTTTCGCGTTCGGCAACCCGCTGAGCGCTCGAAACTACTACCTCGAGGCGTCATACGGACAGACCGCGCTTCTTGGCGCCAACGGCGAGGGTACCGCCGCCGACATCTATGGGCCGTACACCCTGATCTCTTCGACGTGTGACACCAGTACGATCCTGAGCCAGGTGCTGGCGGCGTCCGATCCAGACATCAACTTCAACCAGTATGATCGCCTGGTCATCTCCTGGAACTACTCGCCGTGCGGCAACGGTGGGGTCGGGACGGTCCGCGTCCAGACGATCGGCACGTATGACGGCGGGACCCAGCGACTGTCCGTCTCCTGGAACTTCAACGGCGCCATGGGCTCGACCGCGCTCAACGGGCGCATCGGCGGGGTAGCGCTCCACGAGTACGGCCACAACCTGGGCGTCTGGCACGCCAACAGCCTGGAGTGCGGGACGATCCCGATCGGAAGCGACGCCTGCAACAGCCCCGAGTATGGCGACCCGGCCGACGTCATGGGCAACTCCGGCGGTTTCGGGCACCTGAACGGGGTCCACAAAGATATCTTGACTTGGCTCGGCAACGGTCGTTCGCAGACCGCCAGCGGCTCCGGC
>JADZDV010000516.1 GCA_020850915.1 Chloroflexota bacterium
CGAGCGGCATGGCGAGCAGCTCGGCCGCGCCGAAGGAGGGGAGCTGGCGGAGGCGCTCCTTGACCTGCTCGGCGCTGCCGTGGACGACCAGTGCGTCCACCATGCGCTCGGAGAGCGTGCCTTCCCTGGCCTCTGGGAAGCCGGCCGCCTCGAACATCCGCGCGTAGAACGGCATCTTCGGATAGGTCGCCAGCCGCTGTAAGGCGACGGCCTTGACGGCGGCAGCATCCTCCGAGACAGCAACCGGCACGTGCGCGATCAGGGGCGGCGTCTCTCGGCCAGCCGCCGCGGCACCGTCCTTCAGGGCTGGCACGGCGACGTCGCGCAGGTAGGGCAGCGGACAGACCCAGGAGATGGCGCCGTCGGACAGCTTGCCGCAGGCTCGGAAGGTGTTACGCTGGAGGGCGGCCGCCATGACCTTGACGGGCGCCGGGCGGTCGAGCTGGGCCCGAATCTGGAAGCGCTCGCCCTGGAAGTCGATCCTCCCCTGCTCAAACGCCTGCTTCAACACCAGCAGGTATTCGCACAACAGCTCCAGCGGTCGATCGAAGTCGATGCCCCACTCGCCCTTGAGCCGGGGACCGTGGCTGGTGCCGATCCCGAGGCGCAGCCGCCCCGGCGCCAGGACGTCCACCGTCGTCGCGCTCTCCACCAGGGAGAGCGGATGGCGCAGGAACGCCTGGACGATGGAGGTGCCGAACTGGATGCGCTCCGTCTTCAGGGCGGCGGCCGCGAACACGGCCAGCGGGTCCACCCCCAGCCCGCCGCTGGTCTGCCACGCCACCTGAACGCCCGCTGCCTCAGCCGCCACGATCCCGTCGAGCAGCTCGCGCGCACTGTTGCCCGCGATGTGTACGCCGACCGTCAGGTCCTTCATCGCTCGTCCTCTCCCGGTGCTCCGGCTCCTGAGTACAAACTATAGAGAATCAGAAAACCTTCCGGACTACGTCGCCTGGGGCATGGCGGCAGGGTTGGTCGTCTCGGTGACCAGCTCGTCGAGGGAGCAACCGGACGGGGATGTGACTCGCTCGGATGGCCGCCGATCATGCCAAGCGCCGCCTCGACCGAGCCGAGCCGATCGGATCGGCGCCCGCTACCAGGCGCAGACGGTCGCGGGGCCGACCCCGACACCGCTGGCCACAGCCTCCGCCGACTCGCCCGGGGGCGATCCTCAGCAACGCCCTCAACCGCTGATCACCGGATGTGCCATCATTCGGCCGTCGAGCGATGGGCCGGCGCTCTTTCAACACAGGCGCGGCCGAGGTGGGATGAGGTGACGGCACAGGGCGTTCAGGTGGTGCCGCTGACGATCGCGCAGCTCCGCGCGAGGCGCAGCAAGAAGTGGCTGGAGTATGGCTCGCGGGTGTTGCCCGCCTGGGTGGCCGACATGGACTTCGAGCCGCCCGAGCAAGTTCGGCGAGCGGTGGAGCTGTACGTGGCGCAGCGCGACTTTGGCTATCCCACGCGCGACGGCATTGCGCCCGACCGGATGGTGGCCCACGCGTTTGCGCGACGTGTGCGCGCCCGCTGGGACTGGGAGGTTGAGCCGGCGCAAGTCGTGGGCCTGACGGACATGATCCAGGGCCTGTTCGCCGCCGTCGTCGGACTGAGCGAGCCGGGCGACGAGATCGTCCTCCAGACGCCCACCTACCCGCCTCTCCGACTGGCCATCTCGATGTCCGGGCGCACGGTGGTCGAGAACCCGATGCGAGACGACGGCACGGCCTTCATCTTCGACGCGGACCATCTACGGGCCGTCGACCCACGGGTGCGGCTGCTCATGCTCTGCAATCCGCACAATCCCACTGGCCGCGTGCTCACGCGCACGGAGCTGGAGGCGATCGCGGAGTGGGCCTGTGAGCGGGACGCCGTCGTCGTCTCGGATGAGGTCCACGCCGATCTGGTGTACGACGGCTGGCGGCATATTCCCATCGCCACGCTCGGCCCGGAGATCGCGGCGCGGACGGTGACCCTCTTCTCCGCCTCCAAGGCGTTCAACATCGCGGGTCTGAAGTGCGCCGTCATGCATTTCGGCTCCGAGGCGCTCCAGGCGCGGTTCCACACGCGCATCCCGGCCTACCTGCTGGGCCATCTCGGCGCCATCGGCGCGGACGCCACGCTGGCCGCCTGGGGCAGCGAGACGGATCCGTGGCTGGAGGCGCTCCTCAGCCAGCTCCAGGCCAGCCGGGACCACCTGGCCGCGGTGCTCGCGCGGGAGCTGCCGGGTGTCCGCTACTACCAGCCCGAGGGGACGTACCTGGCCTGGCTGGACTGCACGGCGCTGGGCCTCGAGCCCAGCCCGTTCGAACACTTTCTGAAGAAGGCGGACGTGGCGTTGAACGACGGCGTTACATTCGGCGATTCGTTCGCATCCTTCGTTCGGCTGAACTTCGGCACCTCGCGGGAGATCCTGGACGCGGTGCTGGAGCGGATGATCCGGTCCGTCAGGTAGGCGGACGCCAGCCAGCGGCGGTCCCCGCGGCCACGTGGTAGGCGGCCCGCTCGCAGCCGAGGGCTCGGTTGGCGCCGCGTGGGGGGTCAGGCGTGAGAGGAGGCGGTCGCGGCGCGGGAGTTGGAGCATGTCGAGAGGGGCCAGGCGGGGCGGCTACGCGGACTGCTGCTCGCTATGCCCGGCATCGCGTTCCTCTCGCAGTGCCACTTCCTGGCGCTGAGCCCCTTCCTGCTGGCCATCGCCCAGGAGACAGGGACCGACCTCGCCACCTCCGGGCGGTTGATGGCCGCCATGTCGCTCGCGTCGGGCATCGCCGCCGTGGTGGCTGGACCTGCCTCGGACCGGGTGGGGCGCAAGCTGGTGCTGGTGCTCGGTCTGGCGCTGGTGAGCGTCTCGGCGCTCGGCTGCGCGCTCGTCGCCGACTTCGGCCAGATGAGCGCCCTGCGCTTCCTGGGCGGCCTGGGCTCCGGGACGATGATGCCTTCCGTGTATGCGACGGCCGCCGATCGCTTCCCCCCGAGGGAGCGAGGCCGCGCGCTGGGCTGGGTGATGACTGGCTGGTCGCTCGCGCAGCTCGTCGGCGTGCCGATCGTGACGTTCGCGGCGTCGTTCGGCGGCTGGCGCGGCTCCGTCGTCGGTCTGGCGCTGCTAACCATGCCCCTGATTGGCGTGGTCGGCCTGCTCGTGCCGGGGCGGGGCAGGCGGAGCGCGGCCAGCGGGCCCGTTCCGAGCAGCGTTGCGCTCCTGCGTCGGCCAAAGGTGTTCTTTCTGATGCTGAGCACCTTCGCGGAACGGCTCGCCTACAGCAGCGTCGCCATCTACCTGGCGAGCTATCTGATCGCCAGCTACGCCCTGGCGTACGACGTCCTCGCCGTGGCCCTCATGGCGATCGCCGCCGGGGCGGTGCTCGGCACGATCGGCGGCGGCCGGGTGGCGGACCGGCTGCCGTGGAAGGCGGAGGGGCTGTTCCTGACCGGCGTGCTCACCACGCTGTGCGTCCCGGCTCTCATGCTGATCCAGCCCGGCGTGTGGATCTCGGTCGCCGCGGGCTTTACCTGGGCGGTGACGGCCTCGGTGGGTAAGCCGATCTTCTTCCTGATGGCCAGCCAGATCTCGCGGGAGGCGCGCGGGACGGTGATGAGCCTGCACGTGACGCTCGCCAACCTGGCCTGGATCATCGCCGCGACGGCTGGCGGGATGCTGATCGGGGCGGGTGGCTTCGGCGTGCTGGGCTCAATCGCGGCGGCTGCCTCCTTGCTCAGCGCGGTGGCGGTCGTGCCGATTGTCATGATGGAGCGCCGCTAGGAGCAGGGAGGACAGAAGGGACATCAGGGACACCGGAGGCGCCGGAGACCCTGGAGCGGACGGGGGCACCAGGGACCCGGGGGGGGCACCGGGGGCAACCGGGATAGAGAGAACTGCAAGAGCGGCAGGGCTGGCAGGGCGGCCGCCGCGGGGGCTTCGGATATAGTTTGAACGCCCGTCAGGCGAGAGCGTCGACCGGAGCGTGCTCTCGTGCACGGAGACCAATCTGGCTCTCGCTCCGTGGCGTCCGCGTCGGCCGTGTCCTGGGGGCGAGAGGTGTTCTGGAGGAGCGCATGGGTGTTCGTTTGAACCACATTCATCTCAAGGCGCCCGACGCGCGGCGATCGGCTGACTGGTACGTCGAGGCGTTCGGGCTCGAGATTCAGGCCGATGGCGAGGGCCCGCTGGGCGGCCGGACGGTGCGACTTCAGAGCGTGGACGGGATGACGGTCAACATCTCTGAGGCGCGCCACGGCGAGACGCTCGGCCCGGGCGATGCTACGACGCACATGGGCCTGGAGCACTTCGGCTTCGATTCCGCGGACATCGTCGCAGACCTGAAGAGGTTCTCCGAGATGGGTGCGCCGACGCTCGAGGGGCCGATCCGTCTGCCGGACGGCCGCCAGATCGCCTTCCTCCAGGCGCCGGATGACGTGCGGATCGAGCTGGTCCAGCCCGCCTGATCAGGTGTACCGGCGGCTGAGCCAGCCGCCGGTGGCCCGGCGTGCTCGTGGGTCACGCCACGTATGACCGCGGTCGCTCTAGAGGCGGGCGGGTCAGCCGCGCTCAGCCGCGACGCGACGGGTTGGACCAGAGCCGCGGTGAAACTCGCGGACGCTGCACGCACAACTGTGTGGGTCTCACCGCGGCTCTGGTCTAGCGCTCTCCCGGGTGATGATAGGCCGAGCGTTACCAGACCTTGCTGGGGGAGTTCGGCCGCTGGCCCTCTCCGCGAACAGCGGAGAGGGGGAAGAGTCCAGGAGCGCCGTGAGACGTTGGCACGGTCACTCCTCAGCTCTCCTGACCCTGCACCGCGCCACTCGGAAGGGCCAGGAGCCGGTGAAGGGGTCGCAGAGAGCAGGATCGTCCTCG
>JADZDV010000517.1 GCA_020850915.1 Chloroflexota bacterium
ACCGTCCATACGGCGTGGGCGGCCTGCCGTGGTCCCTCAAGACGGGGGTGCGGCCATGATTGCCACCGCACCGACCTGTCTCCCCGTCCTGGCGGAGAACATCCCCACCGAGCTGCAGGAGCGCGCGGCGTGGGTGGTCTGGCGGCTGACCGCGAAGCCGGACAAGCCCGGCGAGTTCACCAAGATCCCCTACCGCGCGACTGCACCGGGGGTGAAGGCGTCCAGCACTGACGCGACCACCTGGTCAACATTCGAGGCCGCGCACACCGCCTACCAGCAGCACACCGACCTCTCAGGCATCGGACTCGTGCTGAACGGCGACGGCGTGGCCGGGCTGGACATCGACTACGGGCTGACCGACTCGGGCCAGATCAAGCCGTGGGCGATGGAGCTGCTCCAGATGCTCCCTGGCGCCTACGTTGAGCGGTCACCCAGCGGGAAGGGGCTGCGAGCCATCTTCCGGGCCACGCTCCCACCAGGACGCCGCAAGGCGCCCTACCAGGACGGCATCGTGGAGATGTACGACACGGGGCGGTTTCTGACCATCACGGGGCAGGTGGTGGACCTATGACACCACTACCCCAGCTAGACGAGCAGGTAGCCGCACTGCACCAGCTGGTAATGCCCGGCGACGTGGGAGAGGCAGCGCACGTCGAGACGTTCGGACACGGCCCCGCAGCGAGCGTCGAGGAAGAGGACCTGGAGATCCTCGGGGTGATGCTCTCCGGCAAGCACGGTGACGTTCTGGGCCGCATCTGGGACGGTGACTATTCCGACTTCGGCGGAGACGAGTCCTCGGGGGATATTCGACTGGCCGGCGCTCTCGCCTTCTACTGCGCCAAGGACCCAGCGCGGATCGAGCGCATCATGCGGGCTGGGCCGTGGCGCCCGAAGTGGGACGAGCTGCGCGGCTCCACAACCTGGCTCGGCGGGACGATCGGCAAGGCGATCGGGAGCACCAGGAGCGTCTATATCCCTGGGCGACGCTGGGAACCTCTGAACGAGCAGGACGCGGCGCCGGCTGAGCCGGCCGAGGCACCCGAGCAGACCATCGCTCGGTTACAGCGAGAATTGGCCGCGGAGCGAGCCAGCAAGGCCGCGCTACAGACCGTTCTCCGGGCGACCCGCGCCGAACTGGAGCGGGAGCGCGAGCTCCGGGCTTTGGACCGGCGCGCAGAACTGGCAAAGCAGCGTCTCCGTCGGGCCTGGAAGCCCGGCCAGGCTGATGCGATCATCGCTGTGGCCACGATCGCCCCGCCGATCGCCAATGCCCACCAGACCGATGACCCGATCATCACCCGCGAGATGGTGGCCGAGAGCAGCGGCGCCCACCCCGGAACCGCCGGCGAGAACCTCAAGGTCTTCGACCTGGAAGGCTCACCCATCCAGCGTGTACGCAAGATGTTCGGGCCGAAGGCGCTGACCGCGTACCAGCTCAACGGGCTGACCAGCGTCGAGATCCTCGAGGGAATGGCCGATCTCGGCGAGAACCTGGACAAGCGCCCGGCAACGCGAGCGAAACGCGTGCGTTGCCAGACCTGCCCTGCGGACACCGGAACCGTCGTCAACATCATCTGCGCCGGGTGCGGTGCCCTACTCGACGAGCGGCATGTCGCGGCACCCTCTGCCGACAACGTAAGCGAAACGCTCGCGTTGGGGGAACGGACTACACCCACTGTGATAGTCCCGTTAACTCCTCAGACGCGAAACGCTCGCGTTGCCGGGCCGCCTGAACCTGACCACGACGGCCGCGCGGCTGCGATGGTAGGTTCCGGCGGGCATCGCGAGGTGGACCGCTGGAAGACGCTCGAAGCGCGGCAGCCAATCGACTTCGAGAAGCTCCGTACCGATCGGGAGCGAGCGGAGTCCCCGGACCCACCCGACTGGTTGGCGGAGTGGCCGGATGACCCGCCCCATGCTCCGCCGCTCCCAGACCCGCACCGTCCCGAGCAGCGCTCCTGGTGGTCCAGGCCGCCAGCCATGATGGGAGGTGCGGAGTGAAGAGCCGGCGCGCCCTCCAGGCTGAGGTTGATGCGTTGCGCGAGGAGCGTAACTCCATCTTCGAGCTGCTCAAAGTCCACTCGTGGACGGCAGAACAGCGAGTGATCGTCGTCCTAACTGCGTACCTCATGGACGACGGCCGCGCGGAGAAGAGTGTATGCGTAGACGAACTGGCTGAGATCAGCGGCTTCTCACAGGACACCATCCTGGAGGCCATGGCCGGGGGTGCGTCGTGAGCCGCGCTCTGACCGTCACCGTCGACACCGTCGACACCGCCGACGTCCGGCCCTCGCAGGCCATCAAGGCGGCGGCCAAATTCGCGCCCATGCTGGTCGTGACGAGCCGCGCGTTCAACTACCTGGTGGCCGAGCTCGGGAGAACGCGCAAGGCGCTGCGTCACCTGTTCCGCTGTGCCGAGAAGGCGGGTCGTCCTGTCGGCGTGAACCTGCCGAGCCCCACGGGGTCGCAGACGTACTTCATGGCACCGCGCGGGTGGACGCCGGAGCGCTTGCGTGGCTGGGTCGGCGCGAAGCACCAGGAGCTGGAAGCGCAGTTCGGACC
>JADZDV010000518.1 GCA_020850915.1 Chloroflexota bacterium
GAACGGCTTGAACGGGCCGATCACCACCACGTGCGCCCCAGGCGGAACGAGCGCCGCCTTGAAGAGCGGCGTCTGGGCGATCGTCGTGGTCACCAGTACGTCCGCCCGCTGCACCACCTCGTCCACCTCGTCTACCGCCTCGACCCGGCCGCGCAGCGCGGGCGACGCCTGCTCAGCCAGCGCCTCCGCCCGCTCGCGCGCGCCGGACGGCGAGCAGATCAGCACGGACTCGAATGCCCGCACGACCGGCAGCGCCGCGAGGTGCATTTGGGCCTGGAGGCCGGTCCCCAGAATTCCCAGCACCCGCGCGTCCCTGCGCGCCAGCGCGTCCGTCGCCACGGCGGAGGTGGCCGCGGTGCGAAAACCGGTCAGCTCCGCGCCGTCCATGACCGCCAGCGGCTCGCCCGTCGCCGGCCGGACCAGCGTCACGAGCGCATAGATGAACGGCAGCCCCCGCTCGGGATTGGTCCAGTTCCGCGCCAGGACCTTCACGGCGTAGCCGTCCACGCCGGGCACGTAGCTGGAGAACGCCGCGAACTCGGACTGTAGCTCCTCCGCCGCGATGCGCGGCTCCGGTGGACTGGCCACCTCGCCGCGCCCGTACTGGACGAACACCTCGCGGATCGCCCCGACGAGCGCTGGCAGGTCCATCAGCTCCCGCACGTCCCGCGCATTGAGCCAGAGCACGGCGCCCCCACGGCTGTCTCAGATAGTGGCGTGAGCACCCAGCCCGCCAGGGCGCAGTTATAGCAGTCCGCGGCTACCCACCCTCTCTGACCACCGACTGCGCCTGCGCCACCAGCTCCCGCGGTAGGGTGAAGCCGAGTTGGCGCGCGACCGGTGGGTTGACCGCCAGCTCCGTGTCGTTCACCCGTTGCATCGGCAGGCTGCCGGGCGTTGCGCCGTCCAGGATCTTGCTGATCAGGTCCGCCGCGCCCCGGCCGAGCAGGGAGAAGCTCGGCCCCAGGCTCAACAGGGCGCCTAGCTCCGTGAAGCGCCGCGCGGGCGCGATCAGCGGCACCCGCGCCTCCTTCGCCTGCTCGACCACCCGCGGGAACAGGCGACCGGTCAGCCACTCGGGCAGCAGCAGCAGACCGCTCAGGTTCGCCTGGCCCACCGCGCGCATGCCGTCCGGCAGGTCGGACGCTTGCTTCAGCTCGAACGACATCAGCTCCAGCCCGAGGCCGCTGGCCGCCGATGTCAGCCGCATCGGCGTCTCCGCCGGCCAGGTCGAGCCCGCGTGCCACAGGAGCCCGACGCGCCGCGCGTCCGGTCGCGCGCGGCGGAATGTCTCCAGTTGACGCTCCGGCGGCGTTGCCACGCTGGCCACGCCCGTCACGTTGCCGCCCGGCTTGATCAGCCGCTCGAGCGCGCTCGTGTCTGGACCATCCCCCGGCAGAATACCCACGATCGGCACGCTCGAGGTCGCCGCGGCCGCTGCCTGGATCGCCTGCGCGCCGAGGGGCAGCAGCAGGATGACGCCGTCACTGACCTGTCCCTGGACGAGCTGAGCCAGCTCAGACGGATCGTCCGCCAGCCCCCAGCGGAAGTTCTCGGTCGAGCTGAAGTACTTCTGGTGGAGCGCCGCCAGGTCCGAGGTGACATCGATCAGCAGCGGCGGCCAGGCTGGCGAGATGACCAGCGACCCGCCGATCCGCCGCGTGTCACGCCCGATCCGTATCGGCAGGTTCAGGGTGTCACAGCCGCTCCCGAGCATTCCCAGCGCGCCAAGCCCAAGCCCCCTGATCAGCCAGCGCCGTCGCGCGTCCATCTCAGACCACCCCCCTCGCGAGGGCGCGGCAGACGGCGTCCAGGCTGGACATCGCCGCCCGGCGCAGGTCGCCGGCGAGCGGATCGAGGACGATCAGGTGCGAGCGTGCCCCGATCGGCCGCTCGTCCAGCTCGAACGCCTCGTTGACGCCGGTCAGCGCGATCCGGTCGCCATCCCAGTGCGTCTGGAAGCGCACGGCGGTCCCGCTAGCGCTGGTGTCAACCGAAGACAACGTGACGTTGCTCGCCGCGCCAGACCAGTCCGTCGTGATCCCGCGGACGTTGTAGTCGAAACGGTCGCCCCGTCGATTGCAGATCTGGCCAGCCCCCCGAAACTCGCCCCAGCCATTGCTCCCCCGACCGGCGAATCCGTAGTAGTCGAAGCGCACGCCGATGCCGAGTCGCAGCGTGCTCGCGGTCCGGATCATCCCAACCCACTCGCCTGTCAGCGTCGGTCGGTCGCCCAGCGAGACGCTCCACGGCTGTAACACCGCCTGCGCGCCCAGGTACGCTGCGCCCAGGAGGGCGAGAACGACCGCCAGGCCGAACAGCCCTCCGAGACACCCCCCCGGCCCACACCCGCCCCGCCGCCCCCGGGCATTCCGCATCGCCTGCGCAGCCTCGAACGCCCGACGAAGCTCCACGGGATCTCTGGTGTCCATGTGGTGGGGATTGTAACGGCGAACCGGACGCGCCGAGCGACAGCCGCGTTGAGGGGCGAGTCGGTCTGCTCGTCGATGTCACCCCGACAGCTTGCCGTCATCCCGGCGTCGGGAGGGATCGCGCAGCCCCGCCCTTCAATTCGGTAGGATGGAGCGCAGATGTACCTCGATCCGCGTCTCCTCGCTCTGACGCGCGGCCTCCGGTTGCGCGTGCTGTTCGCCGCCCTCGTGGGGCTGGTCGCCCTGCCGGTCGGTCTCGCTCGACTGGTGCTCTCGGGCGTCGCCGTCGCGGGGGTGATTCAGGGGCGGTCGCTGGCAGAGCTGGCGCCGGTGCTGCTGGCGGTGGGTGTGCTGATCGGCCCGCGGGCCGTCATTCAGTACTTCAAGGAAGACCTGGCCAATGAGACCGCGCTGGAGATGAAGATCCGCCTTCGGCGGCTGCTCTACGAGCACGTCCTCCGCCTCGGTCCCGGGCCGTTCGACCAGCAGCGCACGGGCGACGTCCTGCTTTCGCTGGTCGAGGGCGTCGAGCAGCTCGAGACGTTCTTCGGCCAGTACCTGCCCCAGCTCATCGTGGCCGCCGTCACGCCGCTCGCCATCTTCGCCTTCATGGCGTTCCTCGATCTCCAGATCGCCATCATCTTCCTGGTCTTCGCCGTGATCGCCTTGATCGGCCCCTGGGTCTTCCACCGCTGGAACGCCCGCGCCAGCCACGAGCGCCGCCGCGCCTACAGCGTCCTCGGCGCCGAGTTCCTCGACGCCGTCCAGGGCCTCGCCACACTCAAGGCGTTCGGCCAGAGCGCGGCCCGGGGCGCCCTCCTGGCGGACCGCGCCCGCTGGGTCTTCCGCGGCACGATGGGCGTCCTGATGGCCAACTGCGCCACCGGCGGCCTCACCCTGCTGGCGATCTCGGCCGGCGCGGCGCTGGCCCTCGGGACGGGCGCCGTGCGGGTCCAGCACGACGACCTGCCGCTCCAGACGCTGGTGATCGTCCTGATGCTCGGCGTCGAGGTGTTCCGCCCGCTGCGCGAGCTGACCACCCTCTACCACAAGGGCATGGCCGCCATGGCGGCGACGAACGGCTTCTACGCCCTGCTCGACACGCCGCCGGTCGTCCTGGACCCACCCTCGGCCAACGGCGCGAGCGGCCAGGTGGCCAGCGCCCTCCATCGCCAACCCTCCGACGGCAACGGCGCGGCCGGCCCGTCGGTCAGCTTCGAGAATGTCACCTTCAGCTACCCGGGCCGGCGGCGCGCCCTGGAAGGGCTGACCTTCGGGCTTCGGCCGGGCGAGACGCTCGGCCTGGTGGGGCCGAGCGGCGCGGGCAAGTCCACTGTCATCTGGCTGCTCCTGCGCTTCTTCGATCCCCAGCGGGGCCGCATCCTGCTCGGCGGACACGACCTGCGCGAGCTGCCCCTCGCCACTCTCCGCGAGCAGGTCGCCGTCGTCACCCAGGACACCTATCTCTTCCACGGCACTGTGGCGGAGAACCTGCGCCTCGGCAAGCCGGACGCCAGCCTGGCGGAGCTGGAGGCGGCGGCGCGGGCGGCGAACGCCCACGCCTTCATCACGGACCTCCCGCGCGGCTACGACACGATCGTCGGCGAGCGCGGCGCGCGCCTCTCCGGCGGCCAGCGCCAGCGGATCGCCATCGCCCGCGCCCTCCTGAAGGATGCTCCGATCCTCATCCTGGACGAGGCGCTCTCCAGTGTGGACACGGAGAACGAGACACTCATCCAGGAGGCGCTCGACCGCCTCCAGCACGGCCGGACGACGCTCACTATCGCCCATCGCCTCTCCAGCGTCATCGGCGCTGACCGCATTCTCGTCCTGGACGACGGCCGACTGGTGGAGACCGGCCGGCACGAGTCGCTCCTCCAGGCCGGCGGAGTCTACGCTCGCCTGATGGCGGCCCAGGCCGCCGTGGAAGCGGCCGCCGAGGACGAGGCGCCCTGGACGGAGGCGACCAACCTCGAAACGGCGCCTCGCGAGGCGATGGCGCCGGCCATGCTGGACCTCCAGCCCGCCGCGCCGGTGGCCGGCCGCGTGCTCTGGTGGCGACTCTTCACCCTGGTCCGCCCCTGGTGGGGCAAGCTCGTCGGCGCCTTCAGCCTCGGCGTGCTCAAGGCGTTTGCCACCATCGGCCTGGGCGTGGTGAGCGCGGTCATCGTCGGCCTGGTCGCCAGGGGCGGCGACATCATCCCCTGGCTGCTAGCCCTCGCCCTGCTCGTCCCGGTCTCGGCCCTCCTCACCTGGCAGGAGTCCTGGCTCTCTCACGACCTCGCCTTCCGCCTGCTGGCTGAGATGCGGATCGAGCTGTACCGCGTCATCGACCCCCTCTCCCCGGCCTATCTCACCCGGCGCCGCTCCGGCGACCTCGCCAGCGCCATCACCAGCGACGTCGAGATCGTGGAGTACTTCTTTGCCCACACCATCGCCCCCGGCTTCATCGCGGTCGTCGTGCCCGGCGCGGTGCTGGTCGCCCTGGCGGCGATCGCCTGGCCCCTGGCCCTCGCTCTGCTGCCGTTCCTGCTGATCGTCGCCTACAGCCCCTTCATCGCCCAGCGGTCGGCGGAGCGGACCGGCGAGCGGACACGCGGCCTGCTGGGCGAGGTCAACGCCCATATGGTCGACAGCGTCCAGGGCCTGCGCACGGTGGTGGCGTTCGGTCGTGGTCAGCAGCGCCTGGACGAGATCGTCCTGGAGAGCCGCGCCCTGGCCGTCCACCAGCACGACTTCCTACGCAAGACGGCCCTGCACGACGCGACCATCGAGGCGGCCACGGGCTACGGCGGCCTGGCCGTCCTGGCGACGGGCGCCTACCTGGTGGGCCACGGCGTCATGCCCGGCTACCAGCTCGCCCTGGCAACGGTCGTGGCGCTCGCCTCGTTCACCCCGGTGACGGAGCTGGCAAAGGTGGTCAAGCAGCTCGCCGAGACCCTCGCCGCCGCCCGCCGTATCTTCGCCATCCACGATGAGCCGGTCCCCGTCCGCGACGGCCTGGGCGTCGTGGCGCGTCGGGACGAGGCGCCCTCGCTCCGTTTCCAGGACGTTACCTTCGCCTACGGCCCCCGCGAGCCCCAGGCGCTCCAGGACGTCAGTTTCACGATCGAGCCGGGCCAGACGATCGCCCTGGTGGGTCGCTCCGGCGCGGGTAAGACAACGGTCGCCCAGCTCGTGCTCCGCTTCTGGGACCCCGCGAGCGGCAGCATCGAGCTGGCCGGCCACGACCTGCGCCAGTTCACCCTGGACGACCTCCGCCGACAGATCGGTCTGGTCGCCCAGGACACCTACCTCTTCAACAGCAGCGTGCGGGAGAACCTCCTGCTCGCCCGCCCGGACGCCAGCCAGTGGGAGCTGGACGTAGCGGCCCGCCAGGCCAATGCGCTCGAGTTCATCCAGGCCCTGCCGGAGGGGTACGAGACGAAGATCGGCGAGCGGGGCTTCCAGCTCAGCGGCGGCCAGCGCCAGCGGCTCGCCATCGCCCGGGCGATCCTGAAGGACGCGCCGGTCCTTGTCCTGGACGAAGCGACCAGCCACCTGGACGCCGAGAGCGAGCGCCTGGTGCACGCCGCCCTGGAGCGTCTCATGGAGGGCCGCACCACCCTGGTGATCGCCCACCGCCTCTCCACCATCCGCAACGCCGACCGCATCGTCGTGCTGGAGAACGGCCGAGTCGCCGAAGAGGGCACCCACTGGGAGCTGCTAGCCCGCAACGGCGTCTACGCCGCCCTGGTCGCTGCCCAGCTTAGCCACGGGGGCGGAAGGGGGAAGAGTGATGGGTGATGGGGGACGGGGGAAGGGTGAAAGGGGAGGAGAGAGGGGCCGGGGATGACGGCGTCGGTTCGCCTGGGGCTTGTCTCAAATTTTCAACCATCCACGAATGCCGGTCGTAACGGGACTGGCCGGGCGATGGGACAGGGGGTGGCGCTGGCCGTGGACGCCCTCAACCAGGGTGGCCGCCTGCCCGCCAGGCTGGAGCTGGACGCCCGTGACGACGGCGGCGTCCCGGACCGAGGCCTCGCCCACGCGCGGGACCTGATCGCTCAGGGCGTCGTGGCGATCTTCGGCTCGGCGGATGTCCCGGTCTCCGCCCGCTGGTACCCGGTCGCTCAGGAGGCTGGCGTGCTGGCGCTGAACCTCTCGAACACGGATGACGACGTCTCGCCCGGCCATCTCTGCCCCGGCCGGAGCAACGCCTGCACCGTTTTCCGGAGCTGCCCCTCGCTCCAGCTCCAGTTCGCCGCCCTGCGCGACTGGGCGCTGCGCAACCTGCCCAGCCGCCGCGTCGCCGCGATCGTGGATGGGGTCCGCGGCGCCAAAGACATCAGCGAGCCGATCCTGTCGAGCTGGCGGCAGCATGGACTGGACGTCGTGCTGACCGAGCGGATCGCCGACGACGAAGCGGAGCGCCCGGCCCAGATCGAGCGCGCCCTCGAGGCCTGCGCGGAGGCGATCTTCGTCCCCTTCTACCTCAGCGGCGACGTGGCCCGTCTGGCGCCGGTGCCGGTCCTGACCTGCTGGCTCTCCCAGTCGCCACGGGTGGGCGAGTCGCTCCGCGGCACCGCCGCGCGGCTGATCGTGGCCGGCAACTTCCTGGCAAACCCGGCCGACTCCGCCCACACCGCCCTCTTTGACGCCTTCCGAGCCCGCTACGGTCCGGACGCCCCCCTGTTCTACGGCCCGGTAGCCCAGGGCTACGAGACGACCATGCTCCTGGCCGAGGCCCTCGTGACCACCGGCGGCGCCGGCGGCTCCGGCCTCGTGACCGCCCTGGAGCAGCTTCCGACCTACCAGGGCCTCCTCGATCTGCGCGAGCCCCCTCTCGGTCCGAGCCACGAGCTCTTCCGCTCAGCCGACCAGATCCGCCTGAGCACCTGGCAGGATGGGGAGCTGGTAGCGCTCTCCTGAATCGGCATCCAGCCGCCGATCGATGACCAACCGGTAACCCCACAGCCGCCTGGTCGGGTAGACCTGGGCGGGTA
>JADZDV010000519.1 GCA_020850915.1 Chloroflexota bacterium
GGCGCGATGTCTCATCGGTCAGCGGAGGGAGCGTCATGAGCACCGGCCAGCGCGTCCGTAAAGAGATTGTCAGCCTCAACGACGTGGCAACGCCCCTGGGCCATCACAGCCAGGGAGTGCGCGCAGGACACCTCCTGTTTCTGTCCGGGCAGATCGCCAGCGGACTCGATGGTATCCCCGCGGAGGCGCGGATCAATCCGGAGTTTCCGAACTTCGGCTCCGCGATTCGGCGACAGACCCGGGTCGTCATGGAGAACCTGGGCGCTCTTCTGGAAGCTGGCGGAAGCTCGTTCGATCAGGTCGTGAAGACGTGGGCGTTTCTGGAGCAAGCTTCTGACTTCGATAGCTTTACGGAGACGTACACCAGTTACTTCACCGCTGATCGACCGGCTCGGACGACGCTGCAGATGGGCAGTCCGGCCATGGTCGTACCCGGGTGCCGTGTTGGGATCGATTTCATCGCCGTGAGCGACCCGAGCGTCGAGCGGCTGGCGTTCAATCCACCAGATGTGCCGGGGCCGCATGCGAACTACAGCATGGCTGTTCGGGCCGGCGAGCTGGTGTTCCTGGCTGGACAATTGGCAAGCGACGGAAGGACCGGCATCGCGCGCGAGGCGCAGGTCAACCCGGAGATGCCGTTCCACGGCTCACCGATCGAGAAGCAGACGCGCTACATCCTGGAGAACACGCGGCGCACCCTCGAGGCAGCGGGGAGCTCGCTGGAACAAGTCGTGAAGGCGCAGGTCTTCCTACGCGACCCAAAGCACTTTGCCGGTTTCGACCAGGTATGGCGGGAGTTCTTTCCAACGTCGCCCCCGCGGACGATCATACAGATGGCGTCGTTGATCATGTCCGACTGCCTGATCGAGATCGACCTGATCGGGGCAGCGAACGGGACGCCAGTCGAGGTGATCAACTCCGATCGCGCGCCGCGCCCGCTGGCGAACTACCACCAGGCCACCAAAGTGGGCCCGTACATCTTCCTGGCCGGCCAGTTGGCGAGCGATTTCAGGAACGGTGTTGCGCCGGAGGCGCAGGTAGATCCGCGCTTTCCGTACTACGACATACCGATCGAGCGGCAGACCGAGTACATCCTGAAGAACTGCCAGGTTGTCCTGGAAGAAGCTAGGAGCTCGCTGGACCAGGTGGTCAAAGCACAGGTGTTCTTGACGGACATGAGTGACTTCCACGGGCTCAACAAGGTCTGGCGGCGGTTCTTCCCCGAGGACCCGCCGGCGCTCTCGGTGGTCCGGACGGACGGAGCCGGGCTGCTTGTGCCCGGCTGCCTGGTAGAGATTGACCTGATCGCGGTGGAGGCGGACGCCTGACGACGCCCGCCCACACACGCAGCGGCAGAGCGGGATCCTTTAGCCCGTGTAGGCGGTGATCTCCAGCTCGACGCGCGCGTCGGGCACAGCAGCGCCGCGGCCCTGGATCACGGTTACCGCGGGTGGGTCGGCGGGGAAGAGCGACCTTAGCACACCGTCCACGGCCGGAAGGTCACGCATATCCGTCAGGTTGACGTGAAGCGCGACAATGTCGTCGAGCGAGGCGTCCGCCTGCTCCAACAGGCGTCGACCGCGTTGGATGGCCGACCACGTCTGCGCCACCGTGGGGCCCGCGGCCGCGTCGACGCCAAAGGCACCCGTGGGCTGGACAGCGCCGGTAGGTAGATCGCCGTAGCCCTGGACGGGCTGCCCGCTGCGCTCGTCCAGGCCGGCGAGGCCCTCCAGGAAGATATATCCGCCAGCGGACACACCGGCGGAGGTGGACGGCAAGAGAGCCAGACCAGGCTCCACCTGGAGAAAGCGTGGGGATGGGGCTCCGGCCTCGGGGACGAGGGCATTGACCTCGATGGCCACGCGGAACTCGGGACGGCCGAGGGTCTCGACAGTCGTCAGCATGACCACCGGGGCGTGCTCTCTGAACGCGGCAGCATGCACCTCGGCGAAGGCCGCTAGATCGCGCGTGTCGACCAGGTAGACGGTCAGCTTGACCACGTCACGCAGACTGGCCTGGTTTTCCTCCAGGACGGCACGGATGGCGTCGTAGAGGAACCAGGTCTGGGCGCGGATCGTTTCTTCGCCGGCCTCGCGCGCGAGGCCGGCTGGGCGCAGGTCGCGGGGGAAGTCTTTCACGTCGTCATAGCGGCGAATGACGCGCTGCTCCTCCTGGCTGGCTGGCACGAGATCGCCGGTGACGAGCAAGGGGCCGACCTGGACGCCGAGGTCGTAATGGCTGACTGGAGCGGCAGCCCTGGAGTTGACGATACGGCGATCCCAGCCCTGCCTCTCGTCCGGTGGGAGGAGAGAGACGGCCGAGATCTGAAACAGCGCGCCGGCCGGCATGGCAAGCACCTGGCAGCCGGTGTTGGGAGGCGAGGGCGTGGGGTGGAAGGTCTTGCTGCGGATCGCATTGGCGAGATGGTGATGGTACATCGCGCGAGAGAAGTAGTTCAGGCGTACGATCTGCCCGAGGGAGGAGCCGCCAGCCTCCAGCACAGCGCCCAGGTTGCTAAAGGACTGCCAGGCCTGCGAGCCGAGTGCCTCGAGCCAGGCGTCCACGGACATCATCCCGCTGGCGAAGCCTCTGCCCCGCTCGTCTACATCCTGAAAGCGCTGAGTCAGTCGGCTCGAGCGAGGAGAGATGCCAAGCAAGCCGGACACGAAGAGGAGCTGGCCAGCACGCACGGCGAGCGAGGAGTGGACGATTGGTGACAATCCGACATTGATCGGGACAATCTCTCTTGGCATGAGACACCTCGGCTAGATTCGGAGGCGGGGATCCAGGGCATCGCGCAGGGCGTCGCCGAGCAGGTTGAAGGCGAGCACCGCGAGACTGATGGCGAGTCCGGGCGCGAGGGCGAGCCATGGGGCGCTCTCGGCGTACTTGACGCCTCCCCCGCGCAGCATCAGACCCCAGGAGGCAGTGGGCTCGGTCACGCCAAGGCCGAGGAAGCTCAAGCCAGCTTCCAGCAGGATGGCCTGGCCCAGGAAAGCGGTCAGAACGATCAGGATGGGGGCCGTGACGTTGGGCAGCATGTGGAGCAGGATGATGCGGGCATGGGTGGCGCCGACGGTCCGAGCGGCTTCGACGTAGGGCATGGTGCGGACGGTGAGAGCGCTTGCCCGGACGAGTCGAGTGGCGTATGGGATCATCGGGACGATGAGGGCGAGAATGACGTTCAGCGTGCCGTTGCCAACCACCGCCAGAACGGCAATGGCAAGGATTATGTTTGGAAATGCCTGGAGAATATCCATTAACCGCTGAATGAGCAGGTCGGCAGGGTCTCCGAAATACGCGCTAACAATGCCTAATATGGCTCCGAATGCGGTGCTGACGAACGACGAAGCGAAGCCGACCACGAGAGCGGTGCGCGCGCCAAAGATGATCCGGCTGAGGACATCACGCCCGAACTGATCCGTACCGAGGAGGAACTCACCACCCGGCGCTTTCAGTTGGGAGAGGAAATTCGTCTCGAGCGGGTTGCGCGGAGCGACGAAGTCCGCCAGCAGAGCGGCCAGAACCATGAGGATCAGCACAATGGCGCCGGCAAATCCGAGCGATTGCTGCCGCATCATGCGCCCCAGGGCATGCCAGCGACCCTGGGGACGGCGACGCGTCTCCGGCGCCATGACGACAGTCGGAACAGAGAGGCTACTCACGCGAACCTCAGGCGTATCTGAGACGAGGGTCGAGCCACGAGTACGTCAGATCGACCAGAAGATTGACCAGAACGGTGAAGCTCGCCAGGAGCATGACGATGCCCTGGATCATGGTGTAGTCGCGGTACGACACGGCGTCGACGAGCAGCTTGCCCAGACCGTTAAGGTTGAAGACCTGCTCGGTGACGGTAAGGCCGCCCAGCAAGAAGGCGAACTCGAGACCGATCACCGTGACGGACGGCAGGATGGCGTTGCGCAGAGCGTGCCGAAGGACCACCAGCGCCTCTCCTACGCCCTTGGCGCGAGCCGTTCGGACGTAATCCTCGTGCA
>JADZDV010000520.1 GCA_020850915.1 Chloroflexota bacterium
GGCGGGACGGACTCCCACCGGGCCATGAAGTACTTGCCCTTTCGATCGCTCCACTGGTACATCACTGGCGAGACGGCCGACGGCGAATGCCTGCGCGCGCCGGAGCACCTGCTCACGCGCGAGGAGGCGCTTCGGCTGTACACGCTGGGGAGCGCCTGGTTCAGCTTCGAGGAGCGCAGCCGCGGCGCTCTCGAGCCTGGGAGGCTGGCCGATCTGGCCGTCCTCACCGATGATTACCTGACCTGTCCGATCGAGCAGGTGCCGGAGATCCGCTCGCTGCTTACGATCGTGGATGGCCGGCCGGTCTACGCGAGTGGTCCGTTCGCCGGGCTGGCCGAGCAGTGGAGCCCCAGCCAGCCAACCGACCAGCTAACCAACCAACCAACCAACTTCTGAGGTCTTGCCATGAACGACCGTCCGATAGCGGCTGTCCTGGGCGCCGGAGGCGCTGGCCAGGGCGTGGCCGCCTACATGGCGCACAAGGGCTACCGGGTCCACCTCTGGAACCGTCCCAATCCGGACGAGGAGCGCCTCTGGCTTCAGCCAATCCGCGAGCAGGGATGCCTCGAGGTGCTGCTCACCGATCCCGGGCCGGTCAGCATCAACCTCGTGACGACCGACCTGGGCGAGGCGGTGGCTGAGGCGTCGCTCGTCCTGTTGACGGCCAGCTCGGAGAGCCACCGTGAGCTGGCCGTCGCCCTGGCGCCGCTGCTGCGGGCGGGGCAGACCGTGGCGCTGCTCACCGGTGGAACGGGCGGCGCGCTGGACTTCCGAGCCGGGCTTGCACAGGCGGGCGCACCGCATGGCGACCAGGTGATGGTTGTGGAGACGCTGACGACGATCCTCAACAGCAACGCCGTCGCGCCGGGTCAGGTGCGAATCAACGGCATCAAGTCCCAGATCCCCGCTGCCGCCCTGCCCGGACGGGACACGATGGCTGCCCTGGCGCGGCTGGCGGACCTACCGCTGGCGGCTGCTCCGGATGTGCTGACCGTCGGGCTGGCGAACTTCGCGGTCACCAATCACGTCCCCCCGATGGTCCTGAACGCCTCGCGGATCGAGAGCACGCCAGAGGGATTCCTCTGGTACCCCCACGGCATGACCGACTCGGTGGTCCGTGTGGTGGCACGGATCGATGCCGAACGTGCGTCGCTCGCCGAGGCGCTCGGTCTGCACACTGTGACGCTGCGCGAGTACCTGGCTGACTCCGTCGGCGAAAGGGAGGGTGACCTGGCCTCGGCGCTCCGCAACGCCAGGCTCTACGCAGTGACGCCGGCGCCGCGGGCGTTGGACCACCGCTGGCTCTGGGAGGACACGCTGACCGGGACCGTGCCGATGGTCTCGCTCGGCCGGGCTCTTGGACGACGCCTTCCGCTGCTCGAGGGTTGCCTGGCGTTCGCCGAGGCGATCCTGGAGCGCGACCTCTGGTCGGAAGGCCGCACCGTGGAGCGCCTGGGCCTGGCCGGCCTGACGCCCGAGCAGATTCGCGAGCGGGTCCGCGGCTGAGCCGCCTACCCTGCGCGGCTGAATTCGTCCAGAAACGTCACGACGTAGCGCTCGAACGTCTCGAAGCCGGCCAGTGCGAGGAACTCGTCTGGCTGGTGCGAGCGCCCGCCGTGGGCCAGCCCTCCGTCGATGCGCGGCAGGAAGAGCGGCGGTCCGTTGAAGATGGACTGCGGGTTGCAGAAGCGGCTCATCGGGTACAGCTCGGTCTCGTAGCCGAGCCGCGCGGCGGCCCGCACGGCTGCCTGGACCACGGGCGATGAGGCTGTCGTCTTGGACCAGTTGTACCCGCCGTGGACGACGATCTCGAGCTCTGGAAAGCCGCGCTCGTCGAGGTGCTTGCGCAGCCGGGCCAGGATGTCGTCACGATCCATATTCGGCACCAGCCGAATGTCGATCTTCGCGACGGCCTCGTGCGGGAACGTCGTCTTGACTTTCGGTCCGGTGTAGCCGCTGTAGTAGCCGTCGATGTTGAAGATGGGACCGATGAGGTAGTCATCGAGGTAGTCGGCCATCGGTCGGCCGCCCTTGAATCGCTCGATCCCGAAGATCGCCTTGATCTGCGCCTCGACGAACGAGGCCTTCAGTCGCTCGAGGAAGCCCTGCTCGTCGTCTGGGAGCGGCACGATCCGGTCGTAGAACCCGTCGACAGCTACACGCCCACCGGGGAACTCTTTCAGGCTCGCGAGCGCCCAGGCGAGCCGCTGGGCCGGCGCGTCGACCCAGGCATCATCCGTCGGGAAGATGGCGTGCCGGGCGGGCCCACCCCAGGCGCCACCGCGCTCGATCAGCTCCAGCATCAGCAGTCCGCGAATCCCGAGATGGATGAAGTGGTGCTCCTGACTGTCCAGATTGGCGTTGGGCGCGTAGACGGCGTCGACCCGTCGGAGCTCCTCCGGGTAGAGATCGCGATACGCCGCCAGATGAGGACTGCCGAGCTCCTCCTCTCCCTCGATGAAGAGGACCACGTTCACCGGCAGATCGCCCTGGACGTCCCGAAGTGCCCGGATCGCGTTCAGACACGCTGCCACCGGCCCCTTGTGGTTGTAAGCCCCACGCGCCACGAGACACGGGCCGAAGGAGTTCGGTAGATGGACCCGCTCAGGCTCGACGACCTCCGCCGCGAACGGCGGGACCGTCCAGCTCTCGCCTTCGACCGGCATCACGTCGTACAGGCTGTAGATCATCAGCGTCCTGGCGTCTGGCCGGCGAGAGTGGAACTCCGCGAACAGGAGCGGGAACGCTCCCGGCAGACGCGCTAGCTCGGCTCGGGCTGGCCCGAGCTTGCGGACCTCCTCCAGCAGCAGCTCTCCGCACGCCTCCACTCCTTCGTTGGTTGGGGAGACGCTCGGCTGGCGAATGAGCCGGCGCGCCAGCTCGAAGTGCTCGTCAAAGTGCGCGCGCAGGTGGTTGAAGACCGGCTGGAGAGGGTCAGGCGATGGGGTGAGCGCTGGGCTGCTGTCATCCGGGGCCATGCTGACAGTCCTTTCGTGTCGTGGGTCGATGCGGTCTGGCGCCGTGCGTCCGGTCGAGTCGAGGCGCGCCTGGCTCAGGTTAGCTTCAGGCGGGGATCCAGCGCTTCGCGCAGCCAATCGCCGAGCAGGTTGATGGCCACCACCGTCACCAGGATCGCGAGGCCGGGCAAGGTGGCGACCCACCAGGCCAGGGCGATGAGGTCCCGGCCATCGGCCACCATCACACCCCAGGCCGGCGTGGGCGGCTGCACGCCGAGCCCGAGGTAGGACAGCGAGGCTTCGGCGGTGATCATCGACGCGGTCTGGAGCGTCCCGATGACCATGCCCGCTGCGAAGACGTTCGGCATGATGTGGCGGAAGATGATCCGGGTATTGCTGGCCCCGAGCGCGCGAGCCGCCTCGGTGAACTCGCGCTCGCGGATCGACAGCACCTGCCCACGGATCACCCGGGCGTAGCCGACCCAGCCGGTGAGCCCAAGCACCAGGATGACGTTGTTGAGGCCGGGCCCGAGGACCGTGATGACCGCCAGGGCCAGGATCAGGAACGGAATGGATAGCTGGACGTCGGCGATCCGCATCAGGACGTTGTCGATCCGCCGGTAGTAGCCCGCGAACAGGCCGCACAGCATGCCAACGGTGGACTGGATGAGGACGGAGGCAAGGCCGGTCACCAGCGAGATCCGCGCCCCGTGGATGATGCGGCTGAGGATGTCGCGACCGAGCTGGTCTGTCCCGAGCAGGTGCGAGACGTCGCCGCTCGTCCAGATGGGCGGGATCAGACGATGCACGACGTCTGTCTCGACCGGGTTGTACGGCGCGATCGCCGGGGCCAGGATGGCCGCCACGACCACGGCGACCAGGTAGGTAGCGCTGAGCATCCCGAGCGGGTTCTTTCGGAAGGAGCGGAGCAGGCGGTGCGACGTCCCGCGCCGGGCGCGCGGTGCGGGCACACTCACCGCCGGTGTGGCGTAGGTGGAGGTCATCGGTCGCTTCCGACCACCAGCATCCTCCTACTGGTGCTTGATCCGCGGGTCGAGCCAAGCATAGCTGACGTCGACTGCGAGGTTGATGAGGACGACCAGGCTGGCCGCCACGACCACGAACGCCTGGACAACCGGGACGTCGCGCGTCGAGATGGCGTGCATCGCCAACCGTCCCAGACCCGGGTAGCTGAAGACGGTCTCGGTGATGAGTGCTCCGCCGAGCAGCGCGCCTGCTTGAAGGCCGATCACCGTGACGACCGGAATGCTCGCGTTCTTCAGAGCGTGCCCCACCAGGATGCCGCGCTCACGCAGTCCCTTGGCTCTGGCGGTGCGAACGTAGTCCTGGCCCATCACTTCGATCAGACTGGAGCGGAGCAAACGCGTGGTGATCGCGGTGCTGTAGGCCCCAAGGGTCAGGCCCGGCAGGATCAGCGATTCGACAGAGCCGCCGCCAGAGGCCGGCAGCCAGCGCAGCGTCACGGCGAAGACGAGGATCAAGACGATGCCGAGCCAGAAGACCGGCATGCTCTGGCCCAACAACGCGATGACCAGGCTCAGCCGATCGAAGAACGAGTTCCGCTTCACGGCGCCGAGGATGCCGGCCGGGGTGGAGATCAGGAGCGTCACGGCGAGGGCGACGACGGCGAGCTGGAGGCTGGCCGGGAACTGTTGGAGCACGAGCTGCATCGCGGGCTGGTTGTACTGCAGGGACGCTCCAAAGTCGCCGCGGACCGCGCGTCCCACGAAGTCGACGTACTGAACGTAGATCGGCCGGTCGTACCCGAGCTGATGCCGGACGCGCTCCACCTGCTCAGGCGTCGCGTCCATCCCCAGGAACAGACGCACCGGGTCGCCCGAGAGAAACGTTAGCGCGAACACGAGCGACGAGGCACCGAGGACGACGAACACAGAGTAGAGGAGCCGGCGGACGATGTAGCGACCCATGGCGCGGAGTCCTCAGGTGGGGTGGAGCCGAAGCTGCGCGGATGTGCACGCAGCATCGCAGAACGAGCCGTCTGGATCAAGAAGCCAGGTTGGCGAGTGGCCCGCCGCTGACCGGGCCGGCGACAATGCCAGCGCGACCCTACTCCAGGAGCCTGAGATGCCACACGAGCGTCTGAACCCAGCCGGCATGTATCAGCCGCCACGTTACAGCCAGATCGTCACCTCGACGGGCGCCAGGCAGTGGCACATCGCCGGCACGATTGGCTTCAACATCGACCGGGAGCTCGTCAGCCTGACCGACATACGGGCCCAGACCGCCCAGACGATGGAGAACCTGCGCCACACCCTTGACGCCGTTGGCATCACTCCGGCCCACGTGGTGCGGATCAACGTCTATACCGTGGACATGGACCGCTTTCGGGCCGAGGCGAGCGATCTGGTCTACGACTTCTTTGGCGAGACCAAGCCCGCTTCGACGTTGGTCGCCGTGCCCCGGCTGGCAAATCCGGGCTATCTGGTGGAGGTCGAGGCGACGGCCGTCGAGTACGGCGAGCGGCAGACAGCTCAGCCTGTTCGCCGGTCCGCCGATCCGCACGAGCGGCTGAACCCGTTTGGCATGTACCAGCCGAGCCGTGGGGGCTACAGCCAGATCGTCGTCTCGGATAGCAGCCGGCAGTGGCACCTGGCCGGCATGGTGCCGCTCGACCCGGAGGGCCAGCTTGTTGGCGAAGGCGACATGCGGGCGCAGGCCGAGCAGGTGATGGACAACATCCAGCGCGCCCTGTCAGCGGTCGGAGCAACGCCTGACCACGTGGTACGGATCAACATCTACACGACGGACATGGACCGATTTCGGGCCGAGGCCGGAGCGATCGTGTTTGGCTTCTTCGGCAATCGGCGCCCAGCCTCAACCCTGGCCGGCGTCACGCGTCTCGCCGATCCGCGCTACCTGGTGGAGGTAGAAGTAACGGCCGTGGACGGTATGCCCTGATCGGGTGCGTCGGAGGAGCGTTGCAGTGTGGTCAGACCGGTAGGGGCGGAGCGGCGTGGCTGCACAGCGCGCAGCGAACGTGTCCGCCCCCCACTCGTTCAACCGAGGCCTGGGCGACCGGTCCTGGGTACGGCCTCAGGCCTGCTTCGGCTTGATGTCGCCGAGGATGTCGATGTAGTCGTTGACCCGCGGGTCCAGGGTGAACTTCGACTTGTTGTAGCCGTAGATGACGTTTTGCTGATAGAGGAACACCCGGGGCGCCAGGTCGAAGGCCAGCTCCTGGGCCTGGTTGAGCACCTCGCAGCGCTTCTGGGCGTTCAGCTCCTTGCTGGCCTGCCCGAGCAGCCCGTTGAGTTGCGGGTCGTCCACCATGGAGAACGTCTGCTTACCCTGGACCATCGGATACCAGGCGAGCTCTGGCACGCCAGTTCCGCCGCCCGTCCCGAACAGCACGACGAACATATCCGGTCGCGCCTTGACGTCGGGGTTGGTGACGATCTGCAGATAGCGACCCCACTCATAGGTCTCGAGGTTCACCTCGATGCCGATCTTGCGAATCTGGTCGGCGAGCGCCTGGGCGACCTCCTTGTCCAGCACGTATCGGCCTGTCGGGTGGAGCATGCGCAGAGTCATGCCGCTGACGCCAGCGTCTTTCAAGAGCGATCGGGCCTTGTCGGGATCGTATCCGTACCCCTTGATGCTCGTGTCAAAGCACTCGGTCTGCGGCGCGGCGACACCCGGCGCGGTGCGCGCGAATCCGAGCAAGACGTTCTTGACCAGGGCATCCCGGTCGACGGCGTAGTTGATCGCCTGGCGGACTCGCTTGTCCTTCAACGGGCCGTCCGAGAAGGTGTTGAGCTGGTACATGATGATGCCGGCGCCCGGGACGGTCGCAACGCCGAGCTTCTGGTCCGAGTCCAGGGCCCTGGCCATGTCAGGCGGCACGTTGGTGATGATGTCCGCCTGGCCGGTCTGGAGCATCGCCAGGCGAGTCGAGGCCTCCGGCGCCGGCTTGTACATGATGGTCTTGTAGACCGCCTTCTTGGGGCCCCAGTAGTCGGGATTCGCCTCGATGGTCAGGTGATCGTTCTTGACCCACTCGACGAACTTGTACGGGCCTGTTCCAACCGGCTTCTGGAAGAAGGCGGCTTCGCCGACCTGCTGGAAGTACTTTGGCGGCAGCATCATGGCTGGATGGGTCGAGACGCGCATCGGCAGCGCCGCGTTGGGCCCGTCGGTCTTGATGTTGACGGTGTACTTGTCGACGATCTCCACGCCCTTGACGCCTTCGAACCAGCTCAAGTAGCCAGTCTTGGTGTCCGGGTTCAGGACCCGTTCGATGGTGAACTTCACCGAGCTGGAGTCGAACTCCTCGCCGTTGTGGAACTTGACCCCCTGGCGCAGCTTGAACTCCCAGGTGTTTGGATCGACGCTTCGGAAGGAGGTCGCCAGGCTGGGCGCGGGCGTCATGTCGTGCGCGCGTGTGAACAGGGTGTCCCAGACGTTGATGAACATCGTCTGATCGGTCAGCGACACCGACTTGGGAGGGTCGATGGTCACGATGTCGACGCCCTGAACGATCACGATCTGGCCAGAGGCCTGGCTGGCCGGAGCGGCGGCCGGCGCCGCCTGGGGCGAGGCCGCGGCAGCGGCTGGCTTCGACTCGGTCTGCGGCCGCGCAAAGGTGGGCACCGCGGTCGGAGGGGCAGCCGGCGCCGCGGGCGCGCTGGTCGGCTGGGCTGGCGGCGCCGCGGGGGCCTGCTGGCAAGCCGCGAGCAGCGAGCCGCCGGCCGTCAGGGCCAGCAGCCGCAGAAAGCCACGTCGACTGGTCGGGCGTCCCGCCTCGCCGGCGGACGGCTGCCTGAGCTCCACGGAATCCTTCACTCTGAACTCCTCACCTCGACTGACGCGGCACGTCCCTATCGCCGCCTGGTTACCCCATGAAAGCGCACCGAGTCAAAGGGCGTCAAGCATTTTGGTCGGTGGTGGGCCCCCGACGGGTGCAATCGACCTGTGTTGAGAAGGCCGCTACCGGTCTGTCGAC
>JADZDV010000521.1 GCA_020850915.1 Chloroflexota bacterium
CTGGTTGCGATCCGGCGCACGAATAGCAGGTGGTCCAGCGTGCGCTGATCTCCAGTGAGCAGGGTGTGAGACTCGCAGATACGCATGCGTGCGCCTGCCGCGTCAACACCACAGCCGCAATTTCGCCCAATCGCCTCCATGAGCAGAGAGAGCTCCTGTCCGGTACCATGCCACGTGATTCTGGACCCCATCGCTGTCACGCCACCACGGCGCTGCATCCCCTTCATCCGCTCCGATCGCTCTACTGCAGGGTACGTGCCCTATTCCCGCTCGCTGAACGGAGCGGCGCGCGGCGCCTCGATGATCAGCAGGTAGCCGAGTGCCAGGCCGACCGCCACCACGACACTGCCGGCGGCGAAACCGGCCCACATCTCGCCCACGCGGTCCACGGCGACGCCGGCGACGATCGGACCGATCGCGGACCCGGCGAAGCGGCTGGCCGTGACCAGTCCGACCACGGTGCCACGGATGTTCGGGAACCATTCGACGCTCAAGGCTATCTGGGCTGGCGTCGAGAAGCCGAGGAAGCCAGCGTGAGTCACGTAGAGCGCCACCATGATCGGCACCTCCCAGAGGTAGACCGCCTGGGTCAGGATCACGGTATAGCAGGCAATGGTCACGGTGGAGCCAGCGAGTCCGATGAGGCAGCATCTCCGCCGGCCAAGCCGGTCCGCGAGGCGCCCACCGAACGAGGCGCCGATGGAGACGCCCACTGAGAACAGCACGAAGATCAGGCCGATGACGAGCTGGTCGATCGGGATCTTCTCGCGGTAGATGGTCGCGGTGAACGAGTGGAAGGTGAAGACGCCAAACATCTGGGCAAAGCAGCCCATCGTGGTCGCCAGGACGGCCGGCTGACAGAACAGGGCGCGCGCCTCACGCCAGACGAAGGACGGCGGGCGGAGGCCGTGCCGCGGCACGAAGCGCACCACGCCGACAAGAATGAGGGTGCCCATGGCGGCGAGGATGGCGAAGGTAGAACGCCACGTCGCGAAGATGATGACAAGCGAGCCGAACAGAAAACCGATCGCGCCGCCGATGGCGCTGAACGTCTGCAGCGCGCCGAGCCCCTTGCCCCGCTCGCGCGGCGGGAACAGGTCCACGATGATCGCGGCGCCGATGACCGTGGCGCCGGCGATGCCGATCGCCTGGAAGATGCGAATAGCGATGAAGAGCCAGATCGTGGGGGCGACGAACGCCGCGACACAGGCAACGACGTACAGGCCAAGTCCTGAGATGAGCAGGCGGCGAGCGGAGAACAGATCGGCCAGCGCCCCATAGCCGAGCTGGGCCGCGGCGAGCGCGAGTCCGTAGGCGCCAAGCGTTGCCCCGACGAGAGTGAAGGTCGTCTCGAACTCGCCGCGAACGGCGGCGAGGCTCGGCGCATAGCTGGTGTGGGTCGCGCCGCTCAGCAGAGACGCGGCGACAACCAGCAGGAACAGCGTCCGCCGGTGTCGGTCCGAGGCGCGAGCTGGGGCGGCGGGCTCCGGCAAGGACCGAACGGGAACAACAGCCATCGCCCCTATTGTGGCGGAACGGGCGGCCCCTGTGGAGCGTCCGCTCAGGCCGCTGGATGGGCGGCGCTGGCCGCCCGCCGCCCCCAGCGCGCGGCCACCAGTCGGTAGAGGGTCAGCCAGAGCAGCAAGCCGGCGGCAAGCAGATAGATCGTCCGCGGCCAGGGTGTGCCGCTATCGGTGCCAGCCAGCATCCCGTGCAAGGTCAAGAAGGCAAAGGCCGGGAAGCTGAGGACATGCACGGCGCGCCAGCCCCGGTTGCCAAGGCGTGAACGCAGCCAGAAGCTCCCGTACACCGCCAACGACAGGTACAGCGCCACTATGCCCAGCCCAACGGCGATGGGGCGATAGGGGGCCAGGAACGGCACCAGCACGTCCAGAATGTCGAAAGCGACATAGCGATCTCCGACCAGCGCAACGCCGTGAGCGGTCCCGAGGGCCAGGCCAACCGCCGAGAGCCACCGATGGACTTCCAGGCCGCGGGCGCGAGCCACCAGGGCATCGGCGACGGCCGTCGAGAGCAGGAGCCCCCAGATCGTGGCAGCCGCCAGAGCGAGGTAGGCCGTCAGGCCGGCGGCCCGGGAGAAATACCAGAACCAGTGCGCCTCCGGCCGCTGCACGTTGACAGCGACAAATCCGAGGCGCGCCCCAAGCGTCAACCCGACCAGCAGGGCCGCCAGTCCGGTGGCAACTCCGTAGACAATCGTCCTACGCCGCATCGTCAAGCTCCAAGCTGCCGACCGTTTGGCACGTGCGATCCTTCAGCACCAGGAGGGCGCTGACCCTGGGGACTCTGATGAGGAAGCGGCAAGCTTCCCGAGCCCCGAGCAGGAAGGCCGTCTTGGCGAGTACGTCGGCCAGCTCCGCGCTGCCGGCCAGCACTGTCACCTGCGCCAGGTCCGACCGCGCAGGCTGCCCGGTGGTCGGATCGATCAGGTGGTGCAGCTCCGTATCCCCGACGCGCCAGCGCCGGCGGTTCGGCGCGCTTGTCGCCACAGCGCGCTGCTGCACACGCAGCGTGGCGACGATCCTATCGGCATCCGCCGGGTCTTCGACATCCACCAGCCAGCCGCGCCCATCCGGCCCGGCCCCACGCAGGACCGCATCGCCGCCCGCTTCGATGACGCCTAGCGACGGCAGCAACGCGGCGGCCCGATCGACGGTCCAGCCCTTGATGAACCCGCCAAAATCCAGGCGCACGCCGCGCGGTAAGGTGACCAGCCGGGTGGCTTCGTCCCACGTGACGGCGCTAAATGCCAGAACCGGGGAAGACGCCGGAGGCTGAGCGTGTCGGTCCAGACGACCGGCGGCGAAGGAGCGGTTATAGCCAGCCGCGATCAACGCGGTCCCAACCGCCGGGTTGAAGCGGCCCTCAGTCAGCCGGACGTACCGCCGGGCTCGCCGGAGAGCGTCGAGGAAGTCAGGCGATGCTGGCGTCAGGCGCCCGTCCCGATTGAGCCGCTCGAGTTCGCTGTCTTCGCGGAAGCGGCTGAAACATCGCTCGCTCGCCTCGAAGAGGTCGGCAATGCGCGCCGCGAGACGGCGCTCTTCGGTCTCGCCCAGCCCGGGCGTCACGACCTGGACATCTGTGTTCATGGCTCTGAAGACGGCGCTCATGAGCTTCTGGTCCGGATCCGTGGCTGGGTCACGGCAGAGGCGATGAGTCGCACCGGCGGGCGGACCGACGGCGCATCGGCGATCGCGACGGGGGTTGTGGCGGGGGCCGTTGGCGCGCTCGAACTCTGGAGCGGGGCGGCGCTGGCCACCTCGTTCGGTCGTGCCACCGCGACGAGGCTGAACGCGTAGGCCAGGCTGAGGAGCGACACCAGGGTGAGCTTCCATTCTAGACCGGTGAGGCCGATCTTTGGAGCTGGGCGGCGCGGCGGCAGATTAGTCATGGTCGTCATCCCAATCGGCATTTCGATCGTGCCCGTGGTCCCGCGCCTGCACGGCGCGCGCTGCCTGCTCGGTCGGGAGCGCCCGTCCGTCAGACCGACGCTGGCGTTCCAGCGAGTCGCGCTCGCGGGGTGAACTGTCGCGCTCCCGCGTGGATCGCTCCGTGCCGTTCAGCATCTCGGCAGGTGTAGACTGCTGCGCAGCGGGTGCGGGGGGCGCGGCGGCCGCGCCGCCAGGGCCGGTCGTCGCCCCCGCGGTGGCCGCGGACGGCGGCGTGGCGCTGGCCGGCCCGATGAAGCCGAGGCCGGTCGCAAGGGTCAGGCTCAGGGCGAGGGTCAGGCCCGCCGCCGCCGCGGCGCCGGCCAGCATGTTTCGGCGAGGCGCTGTCGGTTTGTTCTGCACTGGTGTGACCTCCAACGTGCTATTACGAGCTTAGAGGCCGTGCATTGGATGGAATTGAGAGCTTCGTGAGAGTCCTCACATCGTTCAGGTCGGCCTGGAGGAGCGGAGGGCAGGCGTGCGAATCCTGATCGTCGAGGACGAGCCGCGCCTCGGCGAGCTCACCGCGCGGACTCTGCGGCGCGAGGGGTACGAGACGGATGTCCTGACGGACGGTGTCGAGGGCTACGAGCAGGCCCGGGCCGGCGACTACGACCTGGTCGTACTGGACGTCATGCTGCCAAATATGAGCGGTCTGGAGATCACGCTCCGTCTGCGCCGTCAGAATGTGGACACGCCGGTCCTGATGCTCACGGCCCGCGACAGCGTCGAGGACCGGGTCGCTGGCCTGGATGCCGGAGCGGACGACTACCTGGTCAAACCGTTCTCGTTCGACGAGCTGCTGGCGCGCGTCCGGGCCTTGCTGCGTCGCCGGAACGACCTGGCGAAGGCCGAGCTTCGGGTCGGTGACCTGGTGCTGGATCTGTTCCGCCACGAGGCGCTGCGCGGGAATCGGCGCATTGAGCTGACCGCGCGCGAATTCGCGCTGCTGGAGCTGCTGATGCGCCATCCCGGGCAGGTGCTCAGTCGGAGCCAGATCGTGGACGTCGTCTGGAACCAGGACTACGAGGGCGGCAGCAATGTCGTGGACACCTACGTGCACTACCTGCGGGAAAAGATCGACCGGCCCCCGGCGACGCCGCTGATCCGCACCGTCCGCGGCGTTGGCTACGCTCTCGGGCGATGAAGCCGTTCGCGGGCATCCGCTGGCGCCTCGCGGCGTGGAACCTGGTTGTGCTCGGCATCGTGCTCGTGGTGACGGTTGGCGCGGCGTTGCTCAGCGAGGCGCGAGTTCGTGACGCTGGCATCGAGCGCGAGCTGCGGCTGGGCGCCGAGCGAGAGGTGGCCAGCTTCTCCCACGAGGGAGATGCCGGGGAAGACAGCCGGTCCCAGCTCACCGCGGCATCAGACCTCTTTGCTTTCTGGGTAGACCGCCGAGGCGCCACGGTCCGGAACACACGCCAGGTGGCGCTGCCCGGGCTGCCAGACACTGCCGCCCTCTCCGCGGCGTTGAGCGGCGGCGAAGTCTGGACCGACCGGGTCGCTGACGGCGTACCGGTCCGGCTGTTGAGCGTGCCGGCGTACCACGATGGACGGATCGACGGCGCGGTGCAGGTGGGCAAGCCACTCACGACAAGCCAGCGCGAAGCCGCGGAGCTGACACGAATCCTGCTGCTGACCGGCCTCGCCGGCCTCGGACTCTCGGCGGTAGGCAGCCTGTTCCTGGCCGAGCGGGCCATGCGCCCGATCCGCGAGGCGTTCGAGCGACAGCGGCGCTTCATCGCCGATGCCAGCCACGAGCTGCGGACACCCGTCGCCGTCCTACGCGCTCGGGCCGAGGTGCTCCAGCGTGAAGGCGCGCAGCTATCGCCAGCGGAGCGGGAGCAAGTCCACCTGCTGCGGCGGGATGCCGAGGAGCTCAGCACCCTCCTGGGAGAGCTGCTGGACCTGGCGCGCCTCGACGCCGGCCAGGTCCAGCTCCCCCTGGAGTCGCTCGCCCTGGCGGACGTTGCCGAAGAGATCGTGGCGCAACTGGCGCCGCTGGCCGAGCAGCGCCAGGTACGGCTGCGCGCCGTCACGGAGCCAGTGTGGGGCCGCGGCAGTCTCTCTCGGCTACGGCAAGCGCTCCGAGCGCTGGCCGACAACGCTCTGAAGCACACACCGCCCGGCGGCTCCATCCAGGTGGAGGCGGCGCGCCAGGGCGACTGGGCACGGCTACGTGTCACGGACTCCGGCCCAGGGATCCCGTCAGACCACCTGAGCAAGGTAGCCGAGCCGTTCTACCGGGCCGACACTGCCCGGAGCCGCGCGGCCAGCTCGGAGATCGGCGGCGCGGGACTTGGGCTCGCCATCGCCTCGGAGCTCGTCCGTCTGATGCACGGCCAGCTTCGCCTGGAGAGCCAGCCCAACCAGGGTACGACCGCCACAATCCTCCTGCCGCTGGCCGAGCGCCAGGGGCAGCCTTCGGCTACGGCAGTGGCTTCAGGTCGGTGAAGAATCGCGGGTTTTTCTGCACGACCGCCTGGATGAGCGCGGCGTCCACACCTGCCTCGAAGGGAATGGCCTGCTTGAGGGTGCCCCGGTTGATGAGGTCCTGCATCTCAGACTCCCATCCTTCCTTGACAGCCGGCGACATTCTCGGATCGAGTGCCAGGTGGCCAATGGCCCTGGCCAGAATGGGCACCTCGATGCCAGGCAGGTAGCGGGACGCGATCTCCGCGCACTCGTCCTTGTGCTGACGGAGGTACTGCGTCGCCTCGGCAGCACCGGCGTCGAGGCGCTCGGCAAGCGGAAGGTTCTTGGCGATCCAGTCCTCGGTCGCCGAGATCGTGCTCCGCTGGGCCACGTAGCCGCCGTCACGCGCGACCACGCGCGAGCCTGGCAGCCGTGCGAGCAGCAGCTCGGGATACGGCTCGCTCCCGCTGGCGGCATCGAGGCCGCTCTCGAGAGCCGAGAGATAGTTGGGCGGCTGGACGTTGACGAGCTGCACCTTGTCCAGGCTAATCCCCGCCTTCGCAAGCACTGCCTTGAGATAGAAGTCGGGCGCGACACCCGTCGTGGTCGCGATCTTCTTTCCGACAAGATCCTCTACCCTGGTAACGCCCGAGGCCGCCGTCGCGACGATCGCCTCGACCTCATCGGACTTCGCGACAAACGGATCACTCGTGGCCACCCAGATCGCCTTCATCGGAATGCCCTGGGCCCGAGCGGCGGACATCGTCGCAAAGGCGAGCGAGGCGAAGTTAGCTTCTCCCGCCTGGACGGCCTTGATCCCCTCCGTGCCGGAGTTCAAGGGCTTGAGCTTCAGGTCGATGTTCTGCTTGAGAAAGATGCCCTTCTCAATGCC
>JADZDV010000522.1 GCA_020850915.1 Chloroflexota bacterium
GGAGCGCGTGGCGGCGGTGGTGGTACGAGAAGCGGCGGAGGCGCTCGAGGCGGAGAGCGGCTCGGCGTACCTGCTGAGCGCGGACGGCACGGCGCTGGAGCTGGTGCGCAGTCCGAGCTTCGACCTCGAGCCGGTGCAACCCGCTGCTTGGCGGGTGCCGCTGGCCGCCCAGAGTCTGATCACCGAGGCCGTGCGAACATGCCAGCCGGTCTGGCGTGGCAGCAACGCCGAGGTTGAGGCGCACGACTCATCACTCGCGAACCGGCGGGTGGTGGTGAACACCGAGGCCGTGGCGGCCATCCCGTTTGAAGCCCACGGTCGGGCTCTGGGCGGGATGGTGCTGAGCAGCGCAAACGCGGGCGTCCCACCGCCGGAGGAGCGAGCGTTCGCCATCATGCTGGCCCAGATGTGCGGGCAAGCGCTCGAGCGGGCGCGGTTGTTCGAGGCGGAACGACGGGCGCGGGCAGCGGCGGAGCGCGCGGCAGATCGCACGGCGCGACTCCAGGCGGCTACGGCGGCGCTCTCGGAAGCGCCCACGCCAGCGCGCGTAGCGGAAGTGGTGGTCGAGCAGATCAGTGCGGCGCTCGGGGCGAAGACGGTCAACTTCCTCCAGATCAGCGACGAGAGCGCGACGCTGGAGACGGTGCGCTACAACGGCTTTCCCGTCGAGATGATCCCGGAGCCATATCGCCGCTTCCCCCTCGACTCGTCCATGCCGATGGCGGAGTCCATCAGAACAGGGCAGCCGCTGTGGTTCGAGTCGAACGCCGAGCTAGCCGAGCGCTGGCCAGAGCTCGCGCCGGTGAGAGCCGCGGTCGGCACGGAGGCGCTGGTCGTCGTGCCGCTGCTGGCGGAGGGGCGGCCGCTGGGCGGGTTCGCGGCCAGCTTCACGCAGACCGGCCCGATCGCCCCGGATGATCGCGAGTTTCTGCTGGCGCTGGGCCAGGTCTGCGCGCAAGCGCTGGACCGCGCTCGGCTGTTCGAGTCAGAGCGCCAGGCACGGGCTCGGCTCGAGCTAGCGGAGCGTCGCGCGCGCTTCCTGGCCGAGGCTGGCGAGGTCCTGGCCGGCTCGCTGGACTATGAGACCACACTTGGGACCATCGCCCAGCTCGCCGTGCCGCTGCTGGCCGACTGGTGCGTGGTGGACATGCTCGAGACCGACGGTCGGATCGCCCGCGTGGCGGTGGTCCATGCCGATCCAGCGCACGCGGAGCTGGCGGAGCTGATCCGCCGATACAGGCCCGATCCGCGCGCGATGACGGACATCGGCACGGTGCTGCGAACCGGCGTTCCGCGGCTTGTGCCGGACTACGATACGACCTACCTGCCGCACGTAGCACACGACCGGGAGTACATCCAGGCGATCCATTCGATGGGGCAGCGCTCGGTGATCCGCGTGCCGCTGGTGGCCCACCGGCAGGTGCTGGGCGTCATCAGCCTGTCCGCGACGTCTGGCCGGCGGTACGGTCCAGATGACCTTGCGCTCGCGGAGGAGCTGGCGCGACGGGCATCGCTGGCGGTGGAGAACGCGCGGCTGTACCGCCAGGCGCAAGAGGCTGTCCAGACCCGGGAGGAATTCCTCTCCGTGGCGGCGCACGAGCTGCGAACGCCGCTGGCCAGCTTGCTGGGCTTCACGCAGCTCGCGCTGCGCCGACTCTCGCAAATCAGTGAGGACGATCCGAGGCTGGAGACCCTGCTCTCGCACGTCTACCAGCAAGCCAATCGAATCAACCGCCTGATCGGGCAGCTTCTCGACCTGTCGCGCATTCAAGCGGGCCGGCTGATGCTGGACCCGGTGGCAACCGACCTGAGCGCTCTTGCCGAGGAGGTGGTGCAGGCGGTCCAGGCACGCTCGTCGCAGCAGGAGGTGGTGCTGAAGACGCCCGGCGAGCTGGTGGTCGAGGCGGACCCGCTGCGGCTGGAGCAGGTGCTCACAAATCTGCTGGACAACGCGCTGAAGTACGGTCCGGAGGACCAGCGGATCGAAGTGGAAGTGGCCGATCCAGGCGATGCCCGGTCGGCGCTGGTGTCCATCCGCGACCACGGAGTGGGCATTCCGACCGAGCTGCACGACCAGATCTTCGACCGCTTCTTCCAGGCGCGGCCGGACGATCGGGTGAAGGGCCTGGGGCTGGGCCTGCACATCAGCCGCCAGATCGTGGACCTGCACGGCGGCACGATCCGCGCCGAAGCCCCCCCTGACGGCGGAATCCGCTTCGTGATCCGTCTGCCGAGGCAGGTGGGGCAGACGGAAGCCTGCTCGGAGAACTCGCAAGGTGGGGAGAACTCGTAGGGTAGGCACTGCCCACCCTACGGCTGGATGTCGCGGAGTAAATTGCTGGCTGTTGCGAGCAGCGCTACCAGGTGGCCATGAAGGGGGCCACCCGAGTCGGTAACGCGCCCTGTTGCGACTGCCCCGGCAAGTGGTTAGTCTGCTTCTCACGAGCGGCGGGACGGGCAGCGGAAGGAGGCGCGCGGCGATGACCATTCGCGTGGCCGCTATCGGGGTCAATCACTGGCATTCGCTCTACGATGCCGGCTACCTGCTCCAGTTTCAGCGCATGCCGGACGTGCAGATCGTCGGCGTCCAGGATGGGGATCCGGAGATCGCGGCACATCGGGCCGCGGCGGTCGGCAATCCGCCGGCCTACACGGACTACGAGCAGATGCTGGCGGAGCTGAAGCCGGACTTCGTGCTGGCGCTGGGGCGGCCGAGCGAGATGGGCGCGATCGCCCACTACCTGCTGGACCACGGCTTTCCCTTCATTATGGAAAAGCCGATGGGCTACGACGCCGAGGTGGTGCGGAGCATCGCTGAAAAGGCCGCGGCGACGGGTGGCTTCGCGGCGGCGCCGTTTCCATACCGCTACCAGCCCCAGATCGAGCTGGCGCGGACGCTCATCCGCGAGGGACGACTGGGCCCGATCTCCCACATCACGGTGCGCCACATGCGGCCGACCAGCGCGCGATACCCGGGCTGGGGCGCGGCCTGGATGCTGGATCCGTCAATTGCCAACGGCGGCTGCCTGCGCAACCTGGGCGCTCACGGGCTGGACGTCTTCAACTTCCTGGTGGACGAGGAGACAAACGTCATCGGGGCGCAGATCAGCTCACGAGCGCTGGGCGAGGCGGTGGACGATTACGCGACGGTGATGCTCCGGTCGGCGAGCGGCATCGTGGGGAACGTGGAGGCGGGGAATCTCTTTCCCCGAGACGGCACCCAGGCAGTCCTCCACGTCTCCGGCCGGGACGGGCTCTTCACGGTGACCGGCAACAACGCGCGGCTGATCACGAAGGACGCCGAAGGGAGCCAGACGCTCGGCCTGGACGACAGGCCATCCTACATCCTGCTGCGAGAGACGCTGGACCGCTGGCAGCGCGGCGACCCGCCGCGTGTGCAGGCGGCCGACTGCTACCGCGCGATGCGGCTGGTGGACCAGGCGTACAAACTGTGCGGCTTCGCGCCGGACACCCGGTAGCCCTGTAGGGTGCCCACCGCGCAGCTCTTGCCTCGCCGCGTCAGTCGTGGGAGACCGAGGCCGTTCGCTGGTGGAAGATAAGCGTCTTCCGAGCATTCCGCCGTTCTCCGAGGCGTTTGACGAGACCTGGAGGCACAGCGTACCCCAGAACTACCCCCACTTCTCCTGGGATCTGCCACCGCGGCCGCGCTGACGAGACATTCAGCGGGATTGACCGCTCGGCCGGATCGCGGTAGGCTGGGATCAGGCACTGCCAGACCGCCGGCCGGCGAGAGCAGTGTGCGGGGAGGCCATCATGGCGACGATGACACGACACTGGCAGATCAAGGGGCAGTATTTCGAGACGTGTAGCTGTGATTTCGTCTGCCCCTGTATCACCAGCAACCTCTCGGCACGTCCGACAAGAGGCAGCTGCAGCTTCGCCATGGTGTACCGGATCGAGCAGGGGCGATTCGGCGACACCGCGCTCGACGGGCTCAGCTTCGTCGTGGTCGGACAAACGCCGTCTGAGATGGTGAATGGCAACTGGTCCGTGGGACTGATCGTGGACGAGCGAGCCGGGGCGGACCAGCAGCAGGCGCTGGCGACGATCGTGAGCGGTCAGGCGGGCGGGCCACCGGCCAACCTGGCGCCGTTGATCGGCGAGTTCCGCGGCGTCCAGACCGCGCCGATCGAGATCCAGGGAGGCGGGATGCACTGGTCCGTCTCGATCCCTGGCCTCCTCGACCAGGCCGTCGAGGCGGTACCGGGTGTCAATCCAGCCGAGCCGATGTATCTGGACAATACGATCCACCCGGCCAATGCGAAGCTGGGACTCGGGAAAGCGGTGCGCAGCCACCTGCACGCCTTCCAGACCGGCTGGGACGACGATACCGGCCGCAACAACGGCCACATCGCGCCGTTCGATTGGCGCGGAGGCTGATCCCGGGCTCTCTCGGAGCTCGCTGGTCTCGCTTGAATCCGCCTGGGAACGTCTGAACGGAGAGGCTGCATGATCGGCGAAGGACTGCTCCGCCGGGAGCAGGTCGCGGTGGTGATGACGCTCGCCATCCTGACCGCCGCCGCCTGGGTGCTGACGCTGTCCCAGATGCGCGACATGGCCGCGATGGACGGCATGACCGTGACGAGCAGCCCGATGCAGAACGCGGCGTCCGCGGTCGATTCGGGCGGCGTACCGGCTCAGCCGGGGATGGACGACATGAAGATGGCGTCGACTCGCTCCATGGCGGCCGGCCCGGGCGTGGAGCCTGGCGTTCGCCTGCTCGTCTTCCTCGGGATGTGGACGTCGATGATGGCCGCCATGATGCTGCCGGCGGCTGCGCCGATGATCCTGACGTTCGGAACGGTCTATCGCCGCAAGCGCGAGCAGGGCCATGTATTTGTCCCGACCTGGGTCTTCGGCGCGGGGTACCTCCTGGTCTGGACCGCGTTTGGCGTCTGCGCGTATGTGCTGGGCATGCTCGGGCGCGACCTGGCGCAAGGAACCCCCCTGGTCGGCGGGCTCGGTCCGCGCGTAGCAGCGCTGGCGATGCTGGCGGCCGCGATCTATCAGCTCACACCCCTCAAGCAGCACTGCCTCGCTCATTGCCGCTCGCCGATCGCCTTCGTCATGCATCACTGGCGCCACGGCGTCGGCGGCGCGCTCCGAATGGGGGCCGAACACGGTGTCTACTGCGTCGGCTGCTGCTGGGTCCTATTCCTGTTGCTGGTCGCGGTCGGCCTCGCGAGCCTGCCCTGGATGGGGTTGATCACGCTGATCGTCTTCGCTGAGAAGATCCTGCCTCGGGGACGCCTGGTCTCCGCGACCGTGGCCGTCGTCCTGCTCGGACTCAGCCTGCTCGCCTTCGCTCAGCCGTCGTTGATCGCCCTGGCGGAAGGCAGCGCAAGCGGAATGGCGGGATCCCGCGAGAGCTAGTGCCCTGGACCTGGTGTATCCCGAGAGCTTGACACCCCATACCGCGCAACATATTCGAACGTCGCCGTCGACCGGTGGGGCGAAAGGCGGAGAGCGTGGCGAGAGCGAACCTGATGGACACCGAGGCGTGGATCGCGCTCGGGCCGCGGAACCTCGGCCTGTTCTGGGAGCACCCCGCCCGGACGATGGGCCAGGGATGGCAACGGTGGCACGACGTGTGGGCGGCCGATCTCGGCTCGGCGTGTCCCTTTGCCAACAACGCGACGCTGCTGCGACCCTTGCAGCAGGGCCATGAGCAGGAGCTGATCGACCGCCTGGACGGCTTCTTCAAGGGACGTCCAGGCGGCTCGTGGCTGCTCTGGAGCGGCTGGCCAACACCGGACCTGGGATCCTCAGGCTGCACCCACTGGGGCGAGCCGCCGCTCATGGTGCGCCTGCCCGGTGGAGCCGCGCCGCCGACGCCGCCTGAGCTGCGGATCGTCGAGGCGCGGGACGCTGTGAGCCTCCGGGACTTCGAGACCGTCATGGTGGATGGGTTCCCACTCCCGTGGCTGCAGCCGTTCCGGCCTGGCTGCCTGTACGACGTACGGGTGCTGGGCGGCTCGTTCCGAATCTGGGTCGGCTACGCAGACGAGCGGCCGGTGAGCGTCGCCGCGGCGTACGTGGACAACCGGTCGGTCGGGGTCTACTGCGTGGCCACGATGGGGGACGCTCGCGGGAGAGGCTACGGCAGTGCCCTGACCTGGGCCGCTACCCTGACCGATCCCGCCCTCCCAGCAGTGCTCCAGGCCAGCGACGACGGTCGTCCCGTCTACGAGCGGATGGGCTACACCACGGTGACACGGATGAGCCTTTGGGAGCGAGCGCGCCAGACCCAGGCGAGTGAAGTGAGCCGTCCCTAGCGCTGGTGGAGCGGGCCGGCGCCACCAGCCACAGCCAGCGCTCAGGTTCTCCTCAGCGGGGACTCAGCTTGGCGCGTCATCATGGCGTCGGAGTCAGGCGAGGAGCTGACTCGCCTGGCCGGTGTGGGATAGATCGTCATGAGCGCGCGTCTATGTTCCCGTCGAAGTTTCCTTGCTGGTAGTCTCGCCCTCGGCGCCACGCTCGCCGTTGGAACGACTGGCTGTATCACGTACAAGCAGGCCCAGCCGCCCGTCTCGCGCCCCTTCCCAGGCTGGGTGTATCTCTCATCCCGTTCCGCCCAGGCGTACGAGACGGCGTACGAGCATCTCGGTCTGCTGGGAACGATTCCCTGCTACTGCGGCTGCTCCAGGTTCCCCGCTCCACATCGCAGTCTGGCCGACTGCTTCGTCCAGACAGACGGCTCGGTCGAGCCGCACGCGGCGTTCTGCGAGACGTGCCAGGACGAGACGCTCGACGCGGCCGCTCTGTTGAACGACGGCGTCGCCTGGCCTGACATTCGCGCCCAGATCGTCGAGAAGTACGAGAGCCTGGACGGCACCGTGCCCGCCTCCGCCGATCAGGCAGAGCCTGACCACCCGCGGACGGGATAATCGACCGGAGTCCGAGCCGCCGTTTCTTGCTCGGCGTGACCCACTAGTGGGTCACGCTCCATTTGGCTGAGATTGACGAAAAGGAGCGATACTGCATGGTAGGAGCACGGAGTCATGGCAACCATGCAGAGGGAGCGCTTGCGACCGCTGACGATCGCGGAGCAGCGCGA